>JAEUQQ010000170.1 GCA_016789685.1 Acidobacteriota bacterium
CCCGTGATCGTCAGGGGCAGGCGGCCGTCGGCGTGGACGAACGACGCGCCCATCGCGGTGAGGGGATCGATGATGCGGCGCATCGGCCGGCGGCGGAGCGACGCGTCGCCGTCGATCGTCGAGGCAAACGCGTGAGCGGCCAGGATGCCGGCGAGCATGCGCACGGTGGAGCCCGAGTTCCCGGCGTCGAGCGTCTGCGACGCCTCGCGCAAGCCGCCCAGGCCCCGGCCGGCGAGGCTGACGCGACCGTTGGCGTCGCGCGTGATGGCGACGCCGAGGTCTGCGAGGCAGCTCAGGGTCGAGGCGCAGTCGGCGCCCGGGGCGTAGTGGTCGATCGTGAAGGGAAGGTCGGCGATGGCGCCGAGCAGCGCATAGCGGTGCGAGAGCGATTTGTCACCGGGCACCGTCAACTGGCCGCGCACGGCTTCCGCCGGCGCGACGAGCCGGTGTGACCGGTCGTTCTGAGCAGACACGCGCGGCACTATAGCATCCGTGCCGCGGATTCGAAACGAGGGGCAGTCGAGCCCGCGTGCGGGCCGGAAACGGTTACAACCGGGGACGACGCCTTGAATCGGGCAGACGCCTGTGCTAAACAACCGCGAGATCCGATGAGCGACACCGGCCGCGTTATCCGCATGAGCATGCGTAGTGGTTTCGACATGCTCGACTTCATCCAGATCGTCAGCGACCGCGTCTGCCTGCTCGCCGGGCTCGACGAGGATGCGGTGCACTGGGTTGGCGTCGCCATTCGCGAAGGCGTGATCAACGCCATCAAGCATGGCAACAAGCAGGACCCCGCGAAGTCGGTCGGCGTCGAGTTCGCCTTCAGGCCCGCCGCGCAGCCGGATCGCCTCGAGATCACGGTGTGTGACGAGGGTGAGGGGTTCGTGCCCGAAGAGGTGGCCGATCCGCTGGCCCCCGAGAACATGCTGAAGTCGAGCGGACGCGGCATTTTCTTCATGCGCAGCTTCATGGACGAGGTCGTCCTGCAGCGCCGGCCCGAGGGGGGCATGGAAGTGCGCCTCGTCAAGCACCTCGCGGCGCCCCACGCCTTCCAGTCGTAGGGATCCCGGAGCCGGGGGCCGCGGCGCAGACATCACGCCGCCTCACGCACACCAGTTGACAGTCGGCCGCGCCGCGTGGTGTCGTTCTCGGCCATGCACCTCGACCCGCTGCTCCGCGCCACCGCCGTCGACGTCGCCCTCCGGGCCGGCGCCATCCAGAAATCGCATTTCGGCGGGACGTTCCGCGTCGACAAGAAAGGCGAGATCGATCTCGTCACCGAGGTCGACCTTGCGGCCGAGCGCATGATTCGCGAGGTGATCGAGGCGCGGTTTCCGGGCCATGCCGTGCTTGGCGAGGAACTCTCGGGCGATGCGCTGCGCGAACCCCAGCCCGGATACTGCTGGGTCTGTGATCCACTCGACGGCACCACCAACTTCGCGCACGGCCTGCCCATCTTCTGCACGTCGATCGGTCTC
This sequence comes from Acidobacteriota bacterium, assembly GCA_016789685.1. Taxonomy (GTDB): domain Bacteria; phylum Acidobacteriota; class Vicinamibacteria; order Vicinamibacterales; family JAFNAJ01; genus JAEUQQ01. The sequence goes on from JAEUQQ010000170.1 coordinate 1,482, forward strand.
GAGGTCGATGGGCAGGCCGTGATCGGCGTCGTCTACGATCCGATGCGCGACGAACTCTTCGTGGCCGAGCGCGGCAAGGGTGCGACGCTCAACGGCGCGCCGATGCGGGTGTCGGCCAAGCGCGAGGTGATCGACTCGCTCCTGTGCACCGGGTTTCCCTACGACATTCACCGCTCGTCGGAGCCAATCCTGCAGCGGTTCGGCGATTTCATCCGGCACTCGCGGGCGGTGCGCCGGCTCGGGTCGGCCGCACTCGACCTCTGCTACACGGCCGCCGGGCGCCTCGACGGTTTCTGGGAAGCGTCGCTGAAGCCGTGGGACACCTGCGCGGGGGCCCTGATCGTGAGCGAAGCGGGCGGTCGCGTCACCAACTTCGAGAACCAGCCCTTCCAGTCGCGCATGCGGCAACTGGTGGCCTCGAACGGCGCGATCCATGACGAGATGTTGCGGATCGTGTCACTTTCGGGCGAGCAGCGACCTCTCGAGGCGACGTCGTAAGCGCATCCGCAGGACACCCCGCCAGGGGATTCGTCACGATGTGGGCGTGTTTTCTCGATTCCCGCCCACGGGCGTCGATGGCACGAGCCCTGCTCTAGAGCGAGCGTGGCCGCCCGCGGGGCGGCCCGACGCCAACCCGCGGTGGTCGCGGGGCCGGCGCCACCCCTACTCCCTCGGAGCGCAGACCATGCGACCGTTTGCTGGTGCATTCGACTTCTCACGCCGCCTTGGCGTGGCCTCGACCCTCTTCCTTCTCTCGGCAGCCGTGGCGGCTCCGGCCCAGGCTGACACCCTCTTCGGCATCACGGGCGGCCTCTTCGCGGTCAAGTCCGAGTCGAATCGCGACGTCGACGATGTCATCTACCAGAACCGCGGGTTCCTGTCGTTCGACGTGTCCGACTTCAACGGCGGCACCATCGGGGGCGAGGTCCTGGTGGGCGCCGGGCGCTTCCTCGAGGTCGGCGTCGGCGCGGGCTACTACCAGCGGACCGTGCCGTCGGTCTACCTCGACTTCGTGAACGTCTCGGGCCGCGAAATCGAGCAGGACACCGAACTCCAGGTGGTGCCGATCTCGGCAACCGCGCGGCTCTTCCCGCTCGGCCGTGACCAGGGGGTGCAGCCGTACGTCGGCGGCGGCATCGCGCTGTTGAACTGGAAGTACACCGAGTCGGGCGAGTTCGTCGACTTCAACAACGGGAACGAGGTCTTCCGCGACACGTTCACCGACAAGGGCAACGTGACCGCGCCGGTCGTGCTCGGCGGTGTCAGGTTTGCGCTGAGCGACGCCGTGCTGCTCGGGGGCGAGTTCCGCTACCAGGCGGGGAAGGCCGACCTCGACCCCGCCCTGGGGTTCGCGGGCGACCGCCTCGACCTTGGCGGCTACACCACGCAGCTCACGCTGCACATCCGCTTCTGACCGGCGTTTCTGCTGACAAGGTGAACTGACGTACGATGCGGCCAACGCGGGAGCCACGCGGTGCGTGGGTCCCGCGTTCGGCTGTACGGGAGGGGCCTAGTCGGACGCCGTATCGAGGTGGCGCGCCTGCCCGACGGGGTCGCGACGGTAGAGCGCCAGGCCGGCGCCCTCGCAGACGCGCGTGAAGCCATCGGCGAACGTGCTGCCGGGCGCCGTGCGCAGCTTCGTCAGCTCGTCGCCTCCTTCCGAGTACTCGTTGAAGAGCACCCACTCGACGTGGCGTGACGGCCGCAGCAGGAACTGCCCCCACAGGTCGCCGATCCCTTCGTGCACGAAGTCGTCGAGGGCGAAACCGTCTGCCGACAGTTCCTGCATGTAGTGCGCGAGCGAACCCATGCTGGCCAGGATCTTGTGATCGGGGCGCTCGAACCCACGCACCAGGCAGTCGGTGATCACGCGGCGTGCCGTGATGTTGGGGCGATCCCACTGGGCCTCGCGCACCATCGGCGCGGTCGCGGCCCAGGGCGAGGCATCCCAGAGGGCCGCGACGGCGACGAGCGCGACGCCCAGGCCCCTGAGGCGTCGCGGCAGGCTCGCCACGGCGACGCCGTTCCAGGCCGACAGCGCCACCGCGAGCACGATCATGTAGCGGATGCGGAAGGGGTGCCCGCTGACAAACGCGTAGAACGGCAGGGCCGCCGTGCCCGCCAGGGCCAGGGCCACCAGCAGGGCGCGGCGCGACGGCCGTCGAAGTGCGGCGACCAGCGTCGCCGCGATGCCCAGGGCGGCGATGACGACCGGCCATTGCCCGACGACCGCGATCAGACCCCAGACGACCTGCGACGCCGCCAGCCAGGGCTTGCCGAGTGCCTTGTTCTCGGGCACGAAGAACCCGCCCGTCGTGAACCACTCGCCAATGGTCGCCCGGCTGTGGACGGTGAACAGGAGGATGGCGCCGGTGGGCCAGGCGGCCAGCCGCAGGCCTCGCCTGAGGGCTTCGGCCGGCGAGCGCAGGTCGATGGCCAGGATGAGGGTGCCGAGCGCCAGCAGGGCCGCCGTGACCGGCCAGGCCTCGTACCGCGTCCAGCAGGCCGCCGACATCCACAGGCCCGCACGCACGACGCCGTGCGTCCCCCCCGATTCCACCCAGCGGTAGGTCGCGAGCGCCGCGGCCGCGAGGCACGCGAACAGCAGCGGCTCGGTCATCGGCGTCGACTGCAGGTAGAGCACGTTCGGGTCCGAGGCAAAGACGATGACGGCGGCGGCTGCCCCGGCCAGCGAGCCCGTCACCGCTGTCACGAGGCGGGCGAGCGTCACGTTGGTGAACACGAAGCACGCCATCGAGAGCAGGATGGCCGACGCGCCGGTCCGGTACCAGGCATCGACCTGTGAGGGCAGCGCGTTGAGCAGGTGCGGCAGGGGCAGCCAGACCGCGCCAATCTGGCGCCAGCCCGGCGTCAGGCTGTCGAAGATGCGACGGGCGACCACGAGGTGCCCCTTGGCGTCGTAGTGGCTCAGCGCGAGCCCGGCGGCATCGTAGTGCCACGCCGTGGCGAGACTCACGAGCGCGGTCAGGCCCCCGACGGCCCACAGCAGGCGGCGGTCTGGGCGGGTGTCTGGGGGCGCTGGGGGAGTCACGGTAGAGGGGTCGGCTATACTTGCGGGTCTGGTCTGCGGGCCCTGGGCACGTGTGCGGGCGAGGCGGCCAGTGTAGACCAAATGCGCAAGTTCCTCGACGGCATCCTCGCCTTCGCAACGGCCATCGGCGGCCCCGGGCTCTTCCTCCTCTCGTATCTCGACTCGTCGTTCCTCTCGTTCCCGCAGGCCGTCGACGTGCTCGTCGTGGCGTTCACGGCCAAGTACCCGGCGTGGTGGTGGTATTACGCGGCGCTGGCGACCCTGGGGTCGGTGGCAGGCTGCGTGTCGATCCATGCGCTGGCGGCGCGGGGAGGCGAGGCGTTCCTGCGGAAGCGCTTCAAGGCCGGGCACGTCGATCGCGGGATGCGTGCCATCCAGCGCTACGGGCTCGTGGCGGTGCTCATTCCGTCGATCCTGCCGCCGCCGGCGCCCTTCAAGCTGACGGTGCTGCTGGCGGGGGCGGCCAGGGTGCCACGCGGCCGCTTTGCGGTGGCCATCCTGCTCGGGCGCGGGTTCCGGTTCTTCCTGACCGGCTGGCTGACGCTGCGCTATGGGCAGGCGGCCTTCGAGTGGATGAAGACCAACGGGCGCCTGGTCGGCCTGGGGCTGGCGGGGGCGCTGGTTCTGGCGACCGTGGGCTTCATCTGGTGGCGGCGGCGGGGTGAGGCCGTCGCGCGCGTGGCCACTGCCGGCCAGGCGTCGTCCGACGCTGGGCTATAATCCGCCACGCCCATGGCGGTCGACCTCTCAGTCGTCATTCCCATCAAGAACGAATCTCCGAACCTGGCCGAACTGCATCGCGAGTTGTCTGACAGTCTCGGCCCGTGGGGCGGCACGTACGAACTGATCTTCATCGACGACGGCAGCACCGACGACAGCTTCGAGATCCTGTCGCGCCTGGCGTCAGCCGACCCGCACCTGCGGGTGATCCGGTTCAGGCGGAACTTCGGGCAGACGCCGGCGTTCTCGGCCGGGTTTGCCGTGGCCACGGGCCGCGTCATCGTCACGTCGGATGGGGATCGGCAGAACGATCCGCGCGACATCCCGATGCTGGTCAAGAAGCTCGACGAGGGCTTCGACATCGTGTGCGGATGGCGGAAGGACCGGAAAGACACCTTCCTCACGCGGCGCGTGCCGTCGATGATCGCCAACAAGCTGATTTCGCGGGCGACGGGCGTTGACCTGCATGACTACGGCTGCTCGCTCAAGGCGTTTCGTGCCGAGGTCGTGAAGCCGCTGCGGCTGTACGGCGAGATGCACCGCTTCATCCCGGCGATCGCCAGCGAGATGGGCGTGGTCGTGTCGGAGGTGGTCGTCAATCACCGCGCGCGCGTGGCGGGCACGTCGAAATACGGGCTCTCGCGCACGATCCGGGTGATTCTCGACCTGCTGACCGTGAAGTTCCTGCTGAAGTACGCGACCCGCCCGCTGCAGATCTTCGGGCTGGTGGGGTTGTCGATGGGGACGCTGGGCGCGCTGGTGCTGGGCTACCTGGCGTACGTGCGGCTGTTTGCGGCGCAGTCGATTGGCGACCGCCCGCTGCTGCTGTTCGGTATTCTGCTGGCGCTGACGGGCGTGCAGTTCCTGACGTTCGGGCTGCTCGCCGAGATGCAGGCGCGCACCTACTACGAATCGCAGGACAAGGCCACCTACGTGGTGCGCGAGACCGTCGGGTTCCCTGCCGATCGATCCTGACAGGCGCGAAGGCCGGTCACGCGTCCCTGCGCACGGTACACGGCCACGACGGGGCACGCGTGCCTGTCGCGGCACGCGTGCGTCGTGGCGTGAGCGTCCGGATTCGGGGAGCGGGCGTCAGGCGTTCTCGGCCTGCCAGGACAACGCGGGATTGTCGCCGTCGGCCCCGCGCACGAAGTCGACGGTGAAGGTGCCCTGCCAGTTGGTGAACTGGAACTTGTCGCCCTGGACCCAGTTGATCTTGTGGCCGAGGGCTTCCATCTCGCCCTTGATGTTCGTGTTGAACCAGCTTTCGGCCTCGGTCTTCGTCGAGGGCACGCTGCCGGTGCGGCTGGCGAGCATCGCGAAGGCGTCCTTGGCCGACTTCGTCGTGTCCTGCGCACGGCCGAGGTCGAAGCCCTCGAACTTCATGTTGCCGGCGCCGAGCGACGTGATGGGCGTGGTGCTCGCGGTGGTCTTGTAGGCGGTCGACGCGGGCGTCGTGACGCCGAACTGGGCGGCCAACTGGGTCACGAGGCCCGAGAACTCGTCGGCGCTGAGCGACCCGTCCTTGTTGGTATCGAAGCCCTTGATGAGCGACGCGGCGAGATCCTGGATGGCGGTGGTGCCTGACGTGCTCGACGTTGCAGAAACGGACATGCTGGAGCCTCCTCGAATCGGACAACTGCGACCGGGGCTGGTGCAACGGCAATGCCCGGCCGTCGGCATGTCGGGCCAGAACTTGAATCGGGCGGCCTCAGGCCAGAAAGTGGCCTGAATCCGCCATATCTCAGCTCTGCGCCGCGCCTGGTCTCACACGTCGTCCGCGCCGATCGTCGCGGCGGCCGACGACAGGTGTCGGCCGACCGACACGCCCCGAGGCGGGGTCACATCTTGAATCATCACATTCTGCACGCTGTGTCCCCGTGCCAGGGGCCAGAGCGTGCGTTTTGCGATGATTCAAGATGTGACCCCCTCTATAATTCAGCGTTTGCCCCCGCCGTGGCGGGGGATGTCAGGAGGCCCGGTGGGGCAGCATCCGCGGGAACACGATCCCCGCATCACGGTCATCCAGCAGGAACTGTTCGACGAGAAGAAATCGAAGCTCCAGCGCTACGCTGCGCTCGTGGTCGGCAAGCCCGGCCTGCTCGCCCTCGCGAAATACGAGCTGATCGTCACCCTCACCGCCTGGATTCCCGGCGCGCTGGGCCTCCTGCTGCGGTCGAAGCTCTACCCGCTGCTCCTCGGACGCTGCGGGCGCGGCGTCACGTTCGGCACCAACGTGGTGCTGCGGCACCCCCACAAGATCCACATCGGCGACAACGTGGTCGTCGACGACCAGTGCTGCCTCGACGCCAAGGGCGTCGACAACCGTGGCATCACGATCGGCCGCGGCGTCTTCATCGGCCGCAACACGATCCTGAGCTGCAAGAACGGCGACATCGAGGTGGACGACGAGGCCAACATCGGCTTCAACGCCGAGATCTTCTCGGCCTCGCGCGTGCGCGTGGGCCGGAAGGTGCTCGTGGCGGCCTACGTCTACCTCGTCGGCGGCGATCACCTCTACGACCGCATCGACATTCCCGTGCTCGACCAGGGACGGACGGCGCGCGGCATCGAGGTGGACGACAACGCCTGGCTCGGTACCCACGTCGTCGTCACCGATGGGTCGCGGGTGGGGAAGGACTGCATCATCGGCGCGGGCTCGGTCGTCATCGGCGAGATTCCCGACTTCCACATCGGCGCGGGGACGCCCGCCCGCACCATCCGCGACCGCCGGCAGGGCGTGCCCGCCGACGAAGCGGCGCGCGGCGCCGGCGCGGTGTCGCTCCG
>JAEUQQ010000192.1 GCA_016789685.1 Acidobacteriota bacterium
GGGGAATCGGGCTGTCGTTTGCCGCGGTGGTCATGGCCGGGGCGGTCGTCGTGGTGGGGCAGACGCCGGACGACGACCGCGCGCGCGGGCTCCGCATGCTGCGCGACATCAAGAAGGAACTGCGGAGCTGGTACTACGACCCCTCCTTCGGCGGCCGTGACCTCGACGCCTTGTTCGCGCCGTCGGAGCAGGGCATCGCTCGCGCCCGGTCGCAGGCCGAGATTTCTGGCCTGCTCGCCCAGGCGGTGCTGACGCTCGACGACTCGCACACCTACTTCATTCCCTCGCCGCTCCCGTACCGCGTGGACTACGGCTTCGACGTCAAGGTGATCGGCGACAAGTGCTTCGTCACGGCCGTCAAGCCTGGCAGCCTCGCCGAGGCCGATGGCCTGCGTGCCGGCATGGCCCTGAGCGCCATCGAAGGTGCGTCGGCGAGTCGCGACGAACTCTGGAAGATCCACTACGCCCTCAACGCGGTCAGGCCGCGCCGTGAACTGCGCCTGCAGCTCGACGTGCCCGGACCCGCCGTCATGACGGTCGTGCGGGCGACCACGAGTGACGTCAGGCCGTACGAACGGTTCGAAGACTGGATCGAGGCGCTCGGTGACAGGTTGCGATCGGGGGGCGGCCGTGCGTACGAGACCTGGGAGGTCAGCGAGACCGTGCTCGCCGCCAGGCTGCACACGTTCATGGTGACCGAGCGGCAGATCGACGACCTCATGAAGCGGGCGCTCGGCAAGCAGGGCCTCGTGCTCGATCTGCGCCAGAACGGCGGGGGGGCCTCCACCGCCCTCGTGCGCCTCGCCAGCTATTTCTTTCCTGACCGTCGCACGATCGGTGGCCTGCAGCGACGCAAGGGCACGCAGCGCCTGGTGACCGAACCGCGGAAGGCCGACCAGCGCTTCGATGGAAAGCTGGTCGTGCTCGTCGACAGCCAGTCGGGCTCGGCGTCCGAGGTCCTCGCACGGATGCTGCAACTCGAGCAGCGCGCCACCATCGTCGGCGACCGTACCGCCGGTTCGGTGATGGTCTCGATGTCGCACACCTTCACCGAGGGGCACGAGGGCCGCTTCCTCCTCTACGGCCTCAGCATCACCGACGCCAGGTTGCTCATGACCGATGGAGCCTCGCTCGAAGGCGAGGGCGTTGTGCCCGATGAGGTGGCCATGCCGACGGCGGCGGATCTTGCCGACGGCCGCGACCCCGTGCTGGCTCGCGCGGTCGCGCTGCTCGGCGCGACGACCACGGCGGCGCAGGCCGGGAAGGCGTTCCCCAGGCGTTGGAACTAGCAGGCGTGGCCGTGCCCTTGGCCGCCGCTTTTCGCGATGTGTCAACTTAACTTGACATCATGTAAATGATGGATTACATTTTGGCCCGTGGACGCGGCGGCCTGAATGGACAACCGGGTGCGGTACTTCCGATTCATGCGCGGCGAGATGAGCCAGGCCGGACTGGCCGAGTTGGTCGGCGTCTCGCGCCAGACGATCGTCGCCATCGAACGCGGCAACTACAACCCGTCGGTCGAACTGGCGCTGCGGCTGGGCCGGGCGCTCGGGACCACGGTCGAAGAACTCTTCACGCTTGACGGAGACACGCGATGAGCACCCGTGCCCTGGCCTGGATTCGCGTGGCCTGGATCGCCGCCACCCTCGCGCTCGCGGCGCTATGGCGCGGTGAGGCGCTGGCACTGCTCGTGCCGCTGGCGTTGCTCGGCCCGCTGGTGCGAGAGGTCGCGCCGCCGCCCGATCAGGACGAGCGGCAGCGCCTCGAGGACTATCGGGCCAGCCACATTGCATTGATGTCGGTGTACGCGCTGCTGTTCCTCATGGTCGCCAAGGCGCAGGTCGTCGAGGGCAGTGGCCTGACCGCCGAACTGCTCGTCCTGCTCGCCGTGCCGCTCATCGTGCGCTCGAGCATCTCGCTCGGGCGCGGACTCGGCGCACGCCGCGCGGGGCTGACGATCGGGTTCGTGTTCGGGGGCTTGTGGCTGGGCTTCGCGGTGTTGTCGCACGGCGTGTCGGTGGCGACGGCCAGCGAGTTTCCGATTGGCGGCGGCCTCCTGGCGCTCACCGTGGTGGCGTCCCGCTGGCCGCGACTCGGCGGCGCGCTGCTGACGATGTTCGGCGGGGGACTGCTGCTGTTCTTCGTGCGGCCCCTCGTCGGCCACGGCGCGTGGGGACAGGCGCTGGCCCTGACGGCAACGCTGGTCACGCCGTCGGTGGTGACCGGGTTGCTGCTGCTGGCCGCAGCTAGCGGGGCCGGGGCGGCCAGCGACGACGAGTTCAAGGATCTACGGGCGGAGGCGGGCACGAAGTGACGCAGGCCCCGGCGTGCGCGCCGGGCGCGGAGGTTGGACATCATGACGAAACGAACACAGCTCATCACCGGCATCGTCGTCAGCGCGGTCGTCTTCGCCGTGTCGGCGCTGGCGCTGTTTGCGATGGAGGCCGCCCCGAAGCCGGCGACGGCGAAAACGAAGGAGAAGATGGAGCGTCTGGACGCGCCGCGCGAGATCCAGGGTGTGCCGTGCATGACGCGTTATTCGCACGATGACGAAGGGAAGCTCCGTTCGTGCGTGCTTGCCCGTGACATGACGTTCGGCAATGGCCTGACCCTCGCGGAAGGGGCACAGGTCGGGTTCGATGCCGACCTGCTGCCGAACCGGGTGTTCCTGCCGGCCAACACCGAGTTCGACGGCCACATGTGCATCGGGACCGGCACCCACGACGCCATGACCAATTTCCATCCGAATGGCCGGCTGCGGTTCTGCAACCTCGCGCGCGTCGAGACGATCGGCGGGGTGCCGTGCCAGCAGTCGTCGTTCTGGATCTGGGTCACGCAGGGCGGGTCGGGCACCTACTTCCACGACAACGGAGCGCTGCAGTCGTGCCTGCTGGCCGGCGACGTGACCGTGGCCGGGCGCGCCTACAAGCAGAAGGACCACATCAAGCTCGACCGCGACGGTACTCCGATCGACTGACGCATGCGCCAGGACGCGCCGCACCGACGGCGGCGCGTTCCCGGCGCGTGCGAAGGCGGGCCGGAACTCCCGGGTCGGCCCGGCCCGCGCCCGCCCCAGGGTCGGCTATCGCGCGGCCGCCGTGCGTGGGGCTCCGCCGAGCAGGCGCGCGGGCAAGGTAACGATCGCCCTCAGCACGGCGAACACGCCATCGACCGCGATACCCACCAGCCTGAACGGTAGCAGCAGCACCCAGACGATGGGGTAGGCGACGAGGGCGAGCAGGGCGAGGGGCCAGCAGAGCACGAGCAGGATCAACCACAGCAGGAACTTCACGGCTTGGCTCCTTGGGGGCGTCAGGATGGCACGCCCACATCCTCACTACGAGGCGGGCGTGGCCGCGGTTGCCTGCGGTGACGCCATGTGCCACGATGCGCGCCGTACCGGTGCGCGCGGCGTGGCGACACGCCCGTGGCGCGCCCCGCACATCCCCCGGGCATCCCAGGAGTCTCCTCATGGTTCGAACGTCTGTCCGCGCGCTCGCGCTGGCGGTCATCGTCGGTGTCATGTGGTCGGCCGATCCATCGGCGCAGTCGGCGCAGGGCCGCGCGGCGGCGGTTGCGGCCAGACCGGCCGTTGCCGTCACGCGCCCCATCACCCATGACGCCTACGACGGGTGGAAGGCGATCCAGGGCGTGACGCTGTCGCGCGACGGTGCCTGGCTGGCCTACACGCTCGCCCG
>JAEUQQ010000193.1 GCA_016789685.1 Acidobacteriota bacterium
TCTTCCGATCTAAGGACGGATTGCCCGGCGATGATGGTCTGCCCGGCCGGCCCCTCGATCCCTTGCGGCCCCTGGGTTCCGGCAGCCCCGGTTGCGCCGGCTGGTCCGGCGGGTCCCGTGGGTCCCACGGGGCCTTGCGCGCCCGTCGCGCCGGTCGGGCCCGTCGCGCCGACCACGGCCGCGCAGGTCCATGCATGGCTGGCCGCCGTGTAGGTCAGCGTCTCGCCATCCGCGCACACCTGCCCGAGCTGGTCCGCAACGCGCGCCCGGAACGCATACGGCACGCTCGCGAGCCGATGCCGCGGGGTCATCTCGGCTTCGCCGTCGATGGCGACGCCGAGGTGATACGGCGAGTCGAAAGGCAGCGCGAGCGGGCTGACGGTGCCGAGCAGCACCGTGTAGACGCCCGCGCTCACCGTCACGGCGTGGTGCGTTTCGACCCAAAGCGGCGTGCCGCCCGTCGCCTCGCCGTACAGCGCGAAGGTCACCGACACGGTGCCGTCCACGACGTCGCCCGCGACGGTCTTGAGGTACCCCTGGTACGTGACGGTGGCCGGCGTCGCGGCGTGTGCCGCGTGCGACGAATAGAGCGACAGGGTGAGCAGGACGACGAACGCGACGCGCTTCATGGGAAGACTCCGAGGAACCCGGAGGGGACGCGGAGCCATTGGGCCCGCTACGACAGGTGACAGTTCCGCAGCCGCGCTCATCGCATCACCGTGCCGGGCGCGCAGGCACCGGCCGAGAAGAGCAGACCGCCAGCGGGCGTGCGATAGGTCGCGCGCTCGACCACGACGCTGCCGGGCGCACCCGCGCCATCGGCCGCAGAGACGATGAGGCCGCACTGCCGTCCGAGCAGCGCCGCACCGAAGCCGGACCCGTCGAGGGCGATGCCATTCGCATCAACGGCCGCGGGCGCCGCCAGGTCGATCGTCAGGCGGCTGCGGGCTCGACTTGCGAACGTGCGCGACGCCGTGGGCGCCCCGTCGTCGCAGTGAGGGGTGATCGTGACGAGTGTGGCGGTGCTGGTGGGGTTGGCCACGAGCAGGTAGCTCGAGACGACGCCATCGCTCGTGCCGGCATCCTCGACCTCGACGCCCGCGACCGCCCAGCGTGCGGCCAGCGTGTCGAGGCCGCTCGCCGTGTGTCCCTCGTACCAGCGGCCGGCCGCGTCTGCCCACCACAGGCTCCGTTCGGCAACGACCGGGTAAGACGACTCGAGTTCGAGCGCGAGCGCCGTCGACGCGAGCGGCGTCGCGCCGGCGTCTACCGCTGGCGTGCCCGCCTCTGCGGTCAGCCCCGCCTCTGCATCGACGTGGATCGACGTGCGACTGGCGGCCGGTACGAGCTGCGTCCGGCGATAGGCGCGTCCGTCTGGCAGCAGGTACCTGATCACCACGCTGGCGTCGGCGACCGAGGGGTTGGCGACGAGCAGCCACTCATCGAAGAAGTCGCCCGTGGCGCCCTCGGCGAAGTACCAGCGCCGCTGTGGGGCCGTGACGCCTGCGCTGACCGTTCCGGCCTCGAACACCGGCGCGCCCTGGCCGTTGCCGAGATACATCGCGCGTTCGACCACGATCGGGACGGCGGCCACGCTCGCGCCGGCGTCGTCGATGTGCGCCACCGAGATGAACTCGGCGGCGAGGCTCGACGCGTCGATCAGCGACGCGAGGCCCGGCACGCGCCGCGCTTCGTCGTTCACCCAGACGTTGGTGCGGCTGTGCGGCGCGACCGTGTAGGTGGCGTGCGCCGGCGGCGTGCCTGCGGCGAGCAGGAAGCGCACCTGCACCTGCGCGGTGAGCGAGGTCGGGTTCTGCAGCAGGAAGAAGAGTTCGAACCCGAGGTGCGTGGCGCCTTCGGCGAAGAACCACTCGGTCGACGGGCCCTCGACCCCCGTCCCGGCGTGGCTGCCGTAGACGGCTTCGGGCGTCCACGTCATCGTCCGGTCGGTCGCGAGCGGCTGGTCGGATTCGATGATCGTCGAAAACGCGGCCAGGCCAGAGGCCGACGCCAGCGCCGTGCGTGGGGCCAGCGTGGCGGCACCGGGACCGGCCAGGGACACCGATTCCGAGGGCGGCGCCGTCGCAGGGTCGCGGCCGGCGGGCAGGTAGGTCACGGTCGCGTGCGCCGGCGCGGTGCCGGCATTGAGCAGGGCGAAGCGTGTGTCGAAGAACGGCGACACGGCACCTTCGGCGAAGTAGCGGAACCACTGCGCGCCGTAGGTGAAGCCGTCGGCCAGCGTCGTTCGTCCGCCCGATGTCGTGACGACGACCCCGGCCGCGCCGGGTGTGCCGGGAGGCGTGACTGCAGAGATCGTCGTCGCATCGACCAGCATGACGTGGAGCGCCTGGCGACCCCCGACAGTCACGGCCGGGATGCCGAGGAAGCGCGAGCCCCGGAGTGTGATCCTCGTCGCACCGCTCGCGGGGCCGAGGGCCGGCATGACCGAGAGCAGGGCCGGCGCCGTACTCGAACCCACGACGAGCAGCGGGAAGTCGCCGGCGAGGACGAACGAGCTACCGCCGCCCGGCGAACTAGCACTACCGGTCAGCTCGCCCGAGGCCCAGGGGGCCCCGACCGTGTTGAGGCTGGTGTAGGTCGCGCCTGAGAGCGTGCCGCCGCTGGCGGGCACGACGGCCGACGCCGTGGTGTAGGTCTGCGCCGAAGCCGGTGGCACACCCGCGGTCGATGCGAGCATGGCCCAGGCCAGGGCCAGAGAACTCCCCGCGAACCGCTTACGGCGGATCGACGGGGTCGTGCGGCAGTGTCCGCGCATGACGTCCCCGTTCGTGCGGGCGGGAACGTCGGCGTTGAGGCGAAATCAACGGAGGGCCCTGGCGCGGCCGCCACTTGCTTCCACCAACGTTATCGGCAGATGAGCTGGTGATCTTGACGGATGAGGTGGTCGCGCATGGTGCCCTCCGTCCGCGTAGGCGCCCGCGCGTGCGTCGATCGCTCTCGACCAGGCGCCCGTCGTGTCTCGACCGGGCAGCAGGATACGATGCGGGTGACATCCTGCGAACCCTGAAGAGGAGCGAGGAATGACAGATCAAATGGGGCCGGCGCGTGCGCGTCGGGCGATGCGACAGGCGTCGTTGATCACCGCCGTGACCATCGTGGGGCTCTCGATGGTGGCCGGCGCGCAGACCGCGAAGCACTACGCGCTCGAGACGCTCGACGGTCTGCGCCCGCACAACGTGACAACGGTGCCGGCGACCCTCGGCGGCAGGAAGGGCGTCAGGGTCAACGCGACCGACGAGATTCGCCGCCGGATGCGGGCGATGACACCCGAGGAGCGCGACAAGGCCACCAGGGCGAGCGGCGGCACCCCCGAGCACCTCGTGGTCATCGACGGCCTGGAGTTCGGCAACGGCACCATCGAGGCCGAAGTGGCCGGCACGGTGGCGCCTGGCGTCTTCGAAGGGGCACGCGGATTCGTAGGGATCGCGTTCCGCGTGCAGAAGGACCTGCGCACCTACGACGCGTTCTACCTGCGCCCGACGAACGGGCGTGCCGACGACCAGGTCAGGCGCAACCACTCGGCCCAGTACATCGCGCACCCCGAGTGGACGTGGTCGCGGCTGCGCACCGAGACGCCCGAGAAGTACGAGTCGTACGTCGACCTGGTGCCCGGTGAATGGACGAAGATCAGGATCGAGGTGCGTGGCGAGAGAGCCCGGCTCTACGTGCACGGCCAGGCGCAGCCGACGTTGATCGTCAACGACCTCAAGTCGGGACCGAACGGGCGCGGCGCGATTGCGCTGTGGCTCGAGGTCAGCACCGACGCCTACTACCGGAACCTCGTCGTGACGCCCGAGGCAGGCCCGGCACCGCCGCAGTGATTTCACACACCCAGACCGACGTGGCAAGGAGACGCCCGACCATGACCGCGCTTCTGAGGTTCAACGGAGCCGTCGCGCACGAGCCAGCGATCGACCGCTGGTTCGATGCGCGACCGGATGCGCTCGGGGACAGCGCCCGCCGCTGGTTCGCGGTGATGCGGCGCTGCGGCGCCGACGTGCGGGAACTCATCCACGACGGTTGCCCGACCGCCTGCGTCGGCGATGCGGCCTTCGGCTACGTGAACGTCTTCAAGGCGCACGCCAACGTCGGATTCTTCCAGGGGGCATCACTGCCCGACGCGGCGGGCCTGTTGCAGGGCTCGGGCAAGTACATGCGTCACGTGAAGATCAGGCCCGGCGAAGCGCCCGATGTCGCCGCGCTCGAGGCGCTCATCACGGCTGCACACCGCGACATCGTCACGAGGTGCTCGACGGCGGGATGAGCCAATGCCAGGCCCTCGGCGGCCTTAGCGGCGCGGCCAGTGGCCTTGAACTCGTGCCGCCCTCCATTGGCGTCTTCGCCGCGATGTCGGGGGGTGCCGTCGAGGGCGTCCTCGTCTACAGGGCGCAGAGGCAGCACCAGGCTTGGTCGCACTACAGGCCGCGCGCC
>JAEUQQ010000225.1 GCA_016789685.1 Acidobacteriota bacterium
TGGGCGCGTCATGCGCTCGGCGCCCGACGCCGACGCCAGGCGGCACCGCACGATCCTCGCCTTCCTCGAGACCGAGCTGGGCCTCGACGCGATGCGGCGCGACGCGATCGACGATGCCAATCGTCACTTCCAGTCGGCCATCGAGTCTGATCCGGCGGTCGTGCCCGCCTACGTCAGCCAGGGCGACCTTCACCTGGTGGCCGGCAACGTCTCGGCCGCGGTCTCGACGTGGGAGCGGGCTATCGACGTGGCGCCAGACAAGGCGCACATCGTGTTCGACCGCCTGGCGCGGGCCTACACGTCGCTCGGCGCGCCGCAGCGATTCGAGGCCCTCTGCCGCCGCCTCATTGCCGGCACGCCGGCCGACTGGCGCGCGCGGCTCGCCCTCGCCCGCCACCTCACCGCGTCGGGCGCGGCCGACGACGCCCTGACGCTGCTGCTCGAGGCGGTCGCCGTCCATCCGCACGCGATGATGGTCCACGAGGCGATCTGGGACGCGCTCACGGCACTCGGGCATCCCACCGACGCGATGAACCGGTACACGGCGATCTCGCGCGAGGCCGTCTTCTATCACGACCCGCACGTGTGCATGCGGTGCCGCTACCGCAGCACCGAACTGCTGTGGCAGTGCCCGCACTGCCACGACTGGAACACGTTCATCGAGGAGCGGCTGACGCCAGCCGACGATGACATCACGACCGCTCCGGCGGTCGAGGAGCGTCCCTGATGTTGCGCGTAGCGCTGACCGGCGGGATCGCCACGGGCAAGAGCTATGTGGCCGATCGGCTCGCGAACCACGGGATTCCGCTGATCGATGCCGACGTCGTCGCCCGCGAGGTCGTCGCGCCTGGCACAGACGGGGCCACGGCCATCCGCGCCCGGTTCGGCGATGGCGTCTTTGCGCCCGGCGGGCACCTCGATCGCAAGGCGCTCGGCGACATCGTCTTTGCCGACGCAACCGCGCGGCGCGATCTCGAGGCGATCGTGCATCCGGCGGTGCGTACTCGCGTGGATCGCTGGTTCGGCGATCTCGCGAAGAGCGGCACCCCGGTGGCCATGGCCGTGATTCCGCTGTTGTTCGAGACCGGCCGCGACCACGACTTCGACATCGTCGCGGTGACGACGTGCGAGGCAGGTGAACAGGAACGCCGCCTGATGGTCCGCGACCACTCGACGCGCGAGGCGGCGCGTGCGCGCATCGCAGCGCAGTGGCCGGCCGAGCGCAAGCTGGCCCGCGCGCACTACGTCATTCGCACCGACGGCGCCTTTGCCGAAACCGACCGCCTGGTCGACGAACTCTACCGGGTCCTGATGGCCGACGCGTTCACGGCCTGACACCCAGCGCCATCGCTGCGGGCGGCGCGTTCGGTGCGCGGCTGGAAAGGCTCACGCGCGGGCCGCCACCCGGGCGATGGCGGCCTGCAGCGTGTTCTTCATCAGCATCGCGATCGTGAGCGGCCCAACGCCCCCCGGCACCGGCGTCAGCGCGCCGGCGGTGCCCGCAACGTCCGGGTGCACGTCACCCACGAGTACCGACCCCGCCTTCTCGAATTGCTCCCGCTTCTTCGATCCCGCCGGAAACAGGGCGGCCACGGTCGCGGCGTCGTCGAGGCGGTTCATGCCGACGTCGATGACGGTGGCGCCGGGTTTGACGAAGTCGGGCGTGACCATGCAGGCGCGCCCAATGGCCGCTACCAGGATGTCGGCCTCGGCACACAGTGATGCGAGCGACGTCGTCCGCGAATGGCAGACCGTGACGGTCGCATCCCGGTGCAGCAGCATCAGCGCCATCGGCTTCCCCACGATGTCGCTGCGGCCGATCACGACCGCGCGCTGGCCCGCGATCGCGATGCCGCTCCGGTCGAGCAGTTCGATCACGCCCGCAGGTGTGCACGCCTTGAGACAGTCGCGCTTCTGCACCAGGAGGCCGACGTTGCCGGGGCTGAAGCCATCCACGTCCTTCGCAGGATCGATGACGTCGAACACGGCGCGCTCGGCCTCGCGCCCCATCGCCCCTGGCAGCGGCGACTGCACGAGGATGCCGTCATGGACATCGCTGGCGTTCAGCCGTCCGACGACCCCGAGCACA
The DNA here is from genome assembly GCA_016789685.1 of Acidobacteriota bacterium. Taxonomy (GTDB): domain Bacteria; phylum Acidobacteriota; class Vicinamibacteria; order Vicinamibacterales; family JAFNAJ01; genus JAEUQQ01. Next base: position 2,090 of record JAEUQQ010000225.1, read on the forward strand.
TCGTCGAGCGTGGCCGTGGCCGGCAGTTGCTGCAGGTCGACGAACATGCCCGCCTCCATCCCCGCCCGGATCTTGTTGCGGACGTAGACGTGCGAGGCGGGGTCGTCGCCGACGAGCACGATGCCGAGCCCTGGCGGGCGTCCGGCCGTGGCCGTGAACGCGGCCACACCCGGAGCGACCTCTTCGCGGATGGCCCGCGCTACTGCGTTGCCGTCGAGCACTCGTGCGGTCATGGCTGCACCATCAGGCGGTCCGCTCCACGGCAGCCGCCAGTTCCTTGAGGCGCTCGGGCGGGCCGAGCGCGACCAGATGGTCGCCGGGCGCCAGGGAACGTTCGGCGGCCGGGTTGAACTCCATGCGCCCGTCCGCGCGCTGGATGGCGACGACGATGACGCCGTAGCGCTGACGAACGTTGGCGTCGGCCAGGGTGCGGCCGGCGAGCGCACCGCCCGCATCGATCAGGATCTGCTCCATCGACAGCTCCAGGTGCGCGGCACTGGTGGCGATCTGGACGAAATCGACCACGGCCGGCCGCAGCGCGGTTTGCGCGATCTGGATGCCACCGAGCTGGTACGGCGCGAGCACCTTGTCGGCCCCGGCGCGCTGCAACTTCCGCACGGCATCGTCGGTCTCGGCGCGGCTGATGATGTAGAGGTCGGGGCGCAGCAGGCGCGCCGTGAGCACGGTATAGACGTTTTCGGCGTCGGTGCCCACGGCGGCGATCAGGCCGCGCGCGCGCTCGATGTGCGCGCGCGTGAGCACCTCCTCGCTGCTCGAGTCGGCGCACATGGCGATCCCGCCCCGATCGATGAGCGTGCGGATCCGTTCAGGGTCGCGCTCGATGACGACGTGGGGCACGCCCTGGCGGCGGAACTCGTCGGCGATGATGCCGCCGATCCGGCCGAAGCCACAGACGATGAAGTGGTTGGTGAGTGCGTCGATCATGCGAGCCTGCTGGCGTGCGGCCCAGCGCACCTGCACGCCTCCTTCGACGAGGCGCGCGGCAAAGAGCGTCACGGCGTAGAACACCGAGCCCACGCCCACCAGCAGGAGCACGGCCGTGAAGGCCTCGCCCGCCCGAGACAGGGGGTGCACCTCGCGGTATCCGACGGTGGTGACGGTGATGACCGTCATGTAGAACGCGTCCCACGCGCTCCACCCCTCGACGACCCCGTAGCCCACGGTGCCGCCGGCGAGGATGACGCCGATCAGCAGCAACGCGACGTTCACGGGTTGCGTCAGCCCGCGCGCCAGCGGGCGCCGATCACGATGAATCCCGCCGTGCTGGTCCACGATCCCCGTCAGGCGGCGGCCGGCCCGCGCGTCACGCGCGAGCCGGCTCCCCGCCCATGAACGATCCGAATCAGGCCCGGCCCGTGTTGCCGCGCATCGCCTTCCGCACGACCGTACCAAGGGCAAACAGCGCCGCCCCCGTCCCGAGCACCATCAGGCCAACACTGTCGGCCTGCTGCGGCGTGACGTGAATCTCGTGCCACTTCGCGGTGTTCTCGCTGGTGATCCCGAACTCGGTCATGTAGCCCAGCAGGGTCATGAAGAACCCGTTGAACAGCACGAGCGCGCCGAGCATGGTCAGGAAGTTGCCCGCGCGCTCGCCCGACGACCGCTCGGCCTGCTCGCGCGTGTCGGCAAGCGGGCTGTGGGTACGGCCGTAGAACCAGTAGATGATGATCCCGAGGTCGAGCCACACCAGGAAGCGCACCCAGGTGATGGCCGAGAGGCTCAGCATCAGGTACAGGCACGAGATCACGCCGAGCACGGGGAACACGAACCCGCCCGGCGCGCGGAACGGCCGGACGGCGTCGGGACGCTTGATGCGCAGCATGATGACCGCGGCGCACACCACGACGAACGCGAACAGCGTGCCGATCGACGTCATCTCGCCGACGACGTCGATGCGCAGCATGCCGGCGAACACCGCCACGATCACGCCGGTGATGATGGTGGTGATGTAGGGCGTGCCGAACCGCGGATGCACCTTGCTCACGCCTGCCGGCAGCAGCTGGTCGCGGCTCATCGAGAAGAAGATGCGGGGCTGGCTCATGAGCATCACCAGCAGCACGCTCGTGATGCCCGCCACTGCGCCGGCCGACACCAGGCCGGCGGCCCAGTCCATGTGCAGCACGCTCAACACGTAGGCGACCGGCGCGTTCAGGAACCGCGCGCTCTCGGTGGCGTCGACCGCCGGCACGCCGGGCAGCGCGCCCGCGTTCGTGCGATACGCGGTCACGTCGACGATGCCAGACAACACGGCCGCAACGGCGATGTAGAGCACGGTGCAGATGATGAGCGACGCGATGATCCCGATCGGGAGGTCACGCTGGGGGTTCTTGGCTTCTTCCGCGGTGGTCGAGACGGCATCGAAGCCGATGTAGGCGAAGAAGACGACGGCACCGGCCGACATGATGCCCGACCATCCATACGGCGCGAACGGCGACCAGTTGGCCGCATCGACGTGCGAGAAGCCGGCCGCCAGGAAGAACAGGACGGCGGCGACCTTGATGGCGACCATCGCCGCGTTGAACCGCGCGCTCTCACGCACCCCGACCACCAGCAGCACCGTGATCAACAGGACGATGAGCACCGCTGGCAGGTTGATGACCCCTGCGGGCGGCGCCGCGGCCATCCACTGCGGCAGGTGCAGGTCGAATCCAGCCAGGATGCGCTGGAAGTAGCCGCTCCAGCCGATCGCCACGGTCATCGAGCCGACGGCGTACTCGAGGATGAGGTCCCAGCCGATCATCCACGCCACCACTTCACCCAGCGTTGCATACGCGTAGGTGTAGGCACTGCCGGCGATGGGAATCATCGACGCGAACTCCGCGTAGCAGAGCGCCGCGAAGCCGCACGCCAGGCCAGCCAGCACGTACGACATCACGATCGCAGGGCCTGCCTGGTTGGCGGCCGCGGTGCCCGTGAGGACGAAGATGCCTGTGCCGATGATCGCGCCGATGCCGAGCAACGTCAGGTCGAGCGCCGACAGCGAGCGCCGCAGCGACTTGCTGCCGTGCTCGACGTCGCCGACCAGTTGCTCGATCGACTTGGTTTTCAGGAGATTCGAGTCCATTCACCCTCCAGCCGAGACCCCGAGGCAGGCGCACGCAGGCAGTTCCGGCGCCATGTCGTCAAAACGTGCGGATTATACATGACCCGCCTTCGCGTCTTCGACGCGTCGGCGGGGCACGCAGGGCGAGGCGTCGGGGCGGACGCGGACAGGCGCCGCGTCCGATCGGGAGCGCGGATCAGCCCGCGGCGGCCAGTGACGAGCCGCCTGCGGCGGGCTTCTCGACCGCGAAGCGATCCATGAACGCGGTGCTCAGGCGGCCGGCGACGAAGTCGGCTTCCTCGAGGATCCGCTTGTGCACGGGAATCGTGGTCTTGATGCCCTCGACGACCGTCATGTCGAGCGTTCGCTTCATGCGGGCGATCGCCTCGGTGCGGTCGCGGCCGTGCGTCATGATCTTCGCCACCAGCGAGTCGTAGTAGGGCGACACGGTGCAGTCGGCATGGGCGAACGTGTCGATCCGCACGCCGGGCCCACCGGGCACGCTGTACGCGTTGATCACGCCCGGGCTCGGCGCGAACGTGACGGGATCCTCGGCGTTGACGCGGCACTCGATCGCCGCGCCGCGGATCTCGATGTCGCCCTGCTTGAACGAGAGCTTCTCGCCTGCGGCAATCCGGATCTGCTCCTTGACGATGTCGATGCCCGTCACGAGTTCCGTGACGCCGTGCTCGACCTGCAGTCGCGTGTTGGCCTCGATGAAGAAGGTGTTCCCCTGCTGGTCCATGAGGAACTCGAACGTGCCGGCATTCGTGTACTGCACGGCCTTGGCCGCATCCACGACGATGCCCCCGAGCTTCTTGCGCTGGCGCTCGGTGAAGACCGGTGACGGCGCCTCCTCGATCAGCTTCTGGTGGCGGCGCTGGATCGAGCACTCCCGCTCGCCGAGGTGCACCACGTTGCCGTGGTGGTCGCCCAGGATCTGGAATTCGATGTGGCGCGGCCCCTCGACGTACTTCTCGATGTACACGTCGCCGACGCCGAAGGCCGCCTGCGCCTCACGGGTCGCCGTGCGCAGCGCCGAGGCGAGGTCGGCAGGCGTCCGCACGATGCGCATCCCGCGCCCGCCGCCGCCATTGGCCGCCTTGATGATGACCGGGTAGCCGAGTTCCTTGGCCACCTTCAGGCCCCGTTCCTCGGAATCCACCGGCCCGTCGCTGCCCGGCAGGATCGGCACGCCCGCCTTCTTCATCGCCCGCCGCGCCCGCGCCTTGTCGCCCATCAGGCGAATGACATGCGGCGACGGCCCGATGAAGCGGATGTGGCACGCCTCGCAGACCTCGGCCAGGTACGCGCTTTCAGACAGGAAGCCATACCCGGGATGGATGGCATCGCAACCCGTGATCTCGGCCGCGCTGATGATCGCGGGCACGTTGAGGTAGCTCTCGGCCGACCGGGGCGGGCCGATGCAGACGACTTCGTCGGCGAAGCGCACGTGGAGCTGGTGCTCGTCGGCCTGCGAGTACACGGCAACCGTCTTGATGCCGAGTTCGCGCGCTGCGCAGATGACGCGCAGGGCGATCTCGCCGCGATTGGCGATCAGGATCTTCTTGAACATGGCGGCTCAGGAACGCTTGAACGCGAACAGGCGATCGCCGTACTGCACCGGCTGCCCGTTCTCGACATAGATCTTGACGACCTCACCGTCGTGCTCGGCCTCGATCTCGTTCATGAGCTTCATCGCCTCGATGATGCACAGCGTCTGGCCCTGCTTGACGCGCGTGCCGACCTCGACGAACGAGGGCGCATCGGGCGACGGCGACCGGTAGAACGTCCCCACGATCGGGGCCGTGACCACCGCGAGTTCCAGGCCGTCTTCGGCAGCCGCCGGGTTGGCCGGCGCGGCCACCGGGGCCGCCACCGTCGCCGCCGGCGCGGCCGCCACGGCCGGCATCGCCAGCGCCGGGGCCGTTGCCACCACCACGCCGCCCTTCCGCAGGCGCAACTTCACCCCGTCCTGCTCGAGTTCGAACTCCGCGAGCTCGTGCTCGCGCACCATGTCGAGTATCTGCCTGATTTCGTCGAGATTCATCATCCGTCCAGGAGACTCGCGTCGAGCGGCACGTCGGTGAGCACCTCGCCCCCATCGGCCAGCACGAGCACGTCGTCTTCAATCCTCACCCCGCCAAACCCGTCGACGTAGGCGCCGGGTTCGATCGTGATGACCATGCCAGCCGCCAGTCGCGACGCTGGCGCTTCGTCACGCCGCTTCCCCACCCGAGGTTCCTCGTGCACGTCGAGCCCGAGCCCATGGCCCGTCCCGTGCCCGAAGACCTCGCCAAGCCTGACCGACGACAGGTGATCGCGAGCCGCCGCGTCAACCACATCGGCCGCGATGTCGGCCCTCACGGCGCCAATCGCCCGCTGCTGGGCCTCGTACACCGCGCGGTAGATCCGCCGCTGCTCGGCGCTCGGCCGCCCCACGACCACGGTGCGGGTCAGGTCGGAGCAATAGCCGCCGAACACCCCGCCGAAGTCGAGGACCACGAGATCACCGTCGGCCACCCGCGCGTCGGTCGGATGCGCGTGTGGCAGGGCGCTGTTCGCGCCCGACGCCACGATCGTGTCGAACGCCGGCCGGTCGAAGCCCGCCATCGTCATGCGGAAGTCGATGT
>JAEUQQ010000238.1 GCA_016789685.1 Acidobacteriota bacterium
CGACGTCGAAGTGGGGAAGCAGCCCACGGTAGGGATCGACTTCCTCTGACGGAAAGGCGACGACGCCGCGCTCGACATCCTGCGCCGCGAGCGCCTCGATCACGCCGAGGAAGAAGCGGGCGTCGTTGACGAAGCGATCGATGTCGCGGTCGCCGGGCACGACCACCATGACCGGCGCGGTGCGCGCGTGCATGGCCACCGTGAGTGCCTTGGCGGGCGCGGTGAGGCCATCGACCTGGGCGGTGCGGTCGTGCAGGCCCGCCTGTTTCGCGGCCTGCAGCAGCATCGCCTGCAACGTGAGCGACGGCGTCTGGATCTGGGCAGCCACGGCGGAAGCGCCCGGTCAGCGCGAGCGCGGCAACGCACGCACGCGGCGGATGATCTCGGTGGTCGACCACCCGGGTTCGAGCGTGGCCCGCACCACGCGGCCTCCGCGGGCCTCGACGGTGTCCCGGCCGACGATGGCGTCGTGGGCCCAGTCGGCGCCCTTCACCAGGACGTCTGGTTGCACGGCGCGGATGATCTCGGCTGGCGTGGGCTCGTCGAACGTCGTCACCGCATCGACGCACGAGAGCGCGAGCAGGAGCTCGGCGCGTTCGTCGGCGGGGATGATGGGCCGGTCGTCACCCTTGTTGCCCCTGACTGACGGGTCGGAGTTGATGGCCACGATGAGGACGTCGCCCTCCGCGCGCGCCGCCTGCAGGTAGCGGACGTGCCCGGGGTGGATCAGGTCGAAGACACCGTTGGTGAAGACGACGCGCCGGCCGGCCCGGTGATGTCCCTCGGCCCACGCCCCCGCCTCATCACACGTGTAGGGGCGCATCATGATGCGCCCCCGGTCTCGGAACGTGCCAGCATCACGATGCGCCCCAGGCCTCGCAGCGTGCCCACATCACGATGCGCCCCCGGCCTCGCAACGTACCCGCATCATGAATGCGCACACCCTGTTCGGTGGCGCGGCTCCCACTGTCACAGATCCCCTGGACGCAGGCGGATGCCCTTCGAGAACGACCAGTTGTGCTGCGGACGGTAGATCCCGACGTCCTTCGTGCGCGACTTCACGCGGAAGGTGTACAGCAGCCGGTGGTAGTCGTACGGGTAGCCATCGAGCTTGTGCACCGCGACGTCGATCTTGTAGGTGCCCTCGGTGAGATCCAGGCGATCGATGACGAGGTCGACCGTCCCCGTTCCCTCGAGCTTCTCGCTGATCAGTTGCTCGATCGAGGTGTTGGTGCCGTAGCAGCAGACGCCTTCGGCGTTGAAGAGGCCGAAACCGAAGACGAAGTCGGCGACCGGTTTCTTCGCCGCGACATCGAGGCGGACGGTGACCTTCTCGCCCGAGTGGAACACGTGCGAGGGCTCGCCGTCTTCGCCGAGCAGGTCGACCCGGGTGATCTCGACCTCGCGCGAGCCCCACCGGCCCTCGGTGGCCTGGAACATGTCGGCCGGAGCCTGCTCGGCCGAGACGGGGTCGGTGGGCTTGTCGGCGGTCGCGGCAGGTGAGGACTCGGCGTCGACGGCCGCACGCGCCTTCTCGTCAGCCTGCGCGAGCATGCGCTCTTCTGACTTCTCGACAGCCGTGATGTACATCCCGCACACGCGGCGCGGATCGCCCGACGCCCGGTTCTGGCCCTGGTCGAGCCAGAGCACTTCATCGCAGAAGCGTTCGACGAGACCGAGCGAATGCGTCACGAGCAGGATCGTCTTGCCGCGGCGCCGGAACTCGCCGAACTTGTCGAGGCACTTGTGCGTGAAGCCCTCGTCGCCGACGGCGAGGACCTCGTCGACGAGCAGCACGTCGGGATCCACGTGGATCGCCACGGCGAAGCCCAGTCGCATGTACATGCCCGACGAGTACGTCTTGACGGGCGCGTCGATGAAGTCCTGCAGCTCGGCGAACTCGACGATCTCGTCGAAGCGGCGCCCGACCTCCTTCTTCGAGAGGCCGAGCATGATGCCGTTGATGTAGACGTTCTCGCGGCCCGAGATCTCTGGGTGGAAGCCCGCACCGAGCTCGATCAGGGCGCTGATGCGGCCGTTGACCGTCACGGTGCCGCTCGTCGGCTTCGTGATGCCGGCCACGCACTTGAGCGCCGTGCTCTTGCCCGAGCCGTTGCGCCCGATCACGCCGTAGGTGCAGCCGGGCTGCACCGAAAACGAGACATCACGCAGCGCAGGGAAGGTCTCTTCCGGGCGCAGGTCCTGGATCATCGTCCCGGTCAGCAGCGCGCTCTTGAGCGTGGCAAACTGCCGCTTCTGCGCGTAGCGACGGTAGATCTTCGTGACGTTGCGGACGTCGATCGCGGGGGTCGCGGCCATGGGCTAGACCTCCTCCGCAAACGAGTCGCGCAGGCGATCGAACAGGAAGTAGCCGCCGATGAACACGAGCAGCGAGGCACCCGCGAGCGCCATGAGCCACTTCCAGTGGCCGAACGGGCCGGGGTAGAACAGGATCTCCTGGTACGAGATCGCGAGGTGCGTGAACGGGTTGAAGTTCAGCGCCTGCTTGCCGACGCCGGGCGCCGCGCTCATCGGGTAGATGATGGGCGTCGCGAAGAACCAGAACGTCAGCAGGTTGGCCAGGATGTCCTTGATGTCGCGGAAGTGCACCGTGAGCGCCGACAGCCCGAAGGCCAGGCCCGTCGTGAGCAGGAACTGCACGAACACGACGACCGGGAACCAGAGCAGCTCGGGGAAGTTGAGCGGCGCCCGGTAGTAGATCAGGAACAACGCCAGGATGGGCAGGCCCAGGAAGAAGTGGACCATGTTGGCGAGCACCGTGACGATCGGCAGCACCTCGGCGGGGAAGAGCACCTTCTTGATCAGGTTGCCGCCGCTGATGAGCACGTTGGCCGACTCGCTCAACGACGACGAGAACCACGTCCACGGCAGGATGCCGCAGAACATGAACAGCGCGTACGGCTCGATCTCCTTCGGATGGGTGCCCGGCAGGACGACCGTGAAGACGAAGCTGTAGATCAGCAGCAGCAGGAGCGGGTTGATGAACGACCAGAAGAAGCCGAGCACAGAGCCGCGGTACCTGGCCTTGAGCTCGCGCGCGACGAGGCTCTGGATCAGGCCGCGATAGCGGACGAGTTGCGCGAGGTTATGCAGCATGGAATCCGATGGCGAGCACGGTGATGTTGTCGGGCCCGCCCGCCGCGTTGGCATGCGCGACCAGCGCGTCGCAGGCCGCGTGCAGGTCGGCGTGCGACCGCATGATCTCGCCCATCGTCACGTCGTTGACGACACCGTGCAGGCCGTCGGAGCAGAGCACGAGCACGTCGCCCGCATCGAGCATCATGGTCAGGACGTCGACGGCGGGATCATCGCCGCCCGACAGGGCGCGCGTCACGACGTTGCGCCACGGGTGCTTCTGGGCGACCGCCCGATCGAGGATGCCGGCCCTGACCTGTTCCTCGACCCACGAGTGGTCATCGGTCAGCCGCGTGAACTGATCGTCGCCCGACAGGTAGACGCGTGTGTCGCCGACGTGGGCGATGGCGACGCGTCCGGATTCGCGGATGATGATGGCGGTCGCGGTCGTCGCCATGCCGCGCAGGGCGTGGTCGTCGAGGGCGGCCGTCGCGATGCGGTGGTTGGCTTCGCGGAACGCCGCCGCCAGGCGGTCGCCGTCGCCGACCGATGCGGCCGTCGAGGCCGGATCGACATCGGGCGCCGCGGGCGTGTCGGTGACATGCTGCTCGATCGTCGCGACGGCGATGCGCGAGGCCACTTCGCCCGCGGCATGGCCGCCCATCCCGTCGGCGACCACGAACAGGCCGAGGTCCGGGCGTGCGACGTAGCTGTCTTCGTTGCTCGTGCGCCGGAGTCCCGTGTGGGTGACAGCGGCCCAGGTGACTCGCATGGTGTCAGTGTATCCGCCGCGGGGCGAGCCTGCGGCGGCGTCGCTCACGCGCGCGGCGCACGGCGGCGATTCGCCACCTGCAACCGGACCAGCGCCTTCATCAGAGAGGCCTGGATGCGCTCGATGTCGTCGGGCGTCGTCGAAGGCTTCTGCAGCTCGCCCATGGCGCGCTGGCGCTGCGCCTCGGCACGGACCTCGTCGATTTCGTCTGCCGTCTCCGCGCTCCGCGCGAGGATGCTCACTCGGTCGGGCAGCACTTCGGCGAACCCGAACGCCACCGACAGGTAGGTCTTCTGCTGCCCCTTGCGAAACCACAACTCACCCACGGTGAGCGTCGTCAGCAGCGGGGTGTGGCCGGGCAGGATGCCGAGGTAGCCCTCGGCACCTGGCAGCTGCACCTCGTCGACCAGCTCCGACACGACGCCATGATCGGGCGTCACGAGCTCGAAGGTGAGTTGTGACGGGTTCGCCATCGCCTATGCGCCCTGCTTCTTGTAGGCCTCGAAGTTCTCGAGCACTTCCTCGATGCCACCGCACATGTAGAAGCACTGTTCGGGGATCTCGTCGTGCTTGCCTTCGAGGATCTCGCTGAAGCCCTTGATCGTGTCGGCGATCGGCACGTACTTGCCGTCGCGCCCCGTGAACTGCTGCGCCACGAAGAACGGCTGCGAGAGGAACTTCTGCACCTTGCGGGCCCGGGCGACCGTGAGCTTGTCGTCTTCAGACAGCTCGTCGATGCCGAGAATCGCGATGATGTCCTGCAGGTCCTTGTAGCGCTGCAGCACCTGCTTGACGGCACGGGCGACGCGATAGTGCTCGTCGCCGATGATGCGCGGGTCGAGAATGCGCGACGAGGACGCCAGCGGATCGACCGCCGGGTAGATGCCGAGCTCGACGATGGCGCGCGACAGGTTGGTCGTGGCGTCGAGGTGGGCAAAGGCCGTGGCCGGTGCCGGATCGGTGTAGTCGTCTGCTGGAACGTAAATCGCCTGCACCGACGTGATCGAGCCCTTCTTGGTCGAGGTGATGCGCTCCTGCAGCTCGCCCATCTCGGTCGCCAGCGTCGGCTGGTAGCCGACGGCCGACGGCATGCGGCCGAGGAGCGCCGACACTTCCGACCCGGCCTGCGTGAAGCGGAAGATGTTGTCGATGAACAGGAGCACGTCCTTGTTCTCGGCGTCGCGGAAGTACTCGGCCACGGTCAGGCCCGACAGTGCCACGCGCAGGCGCGCCCCCGGGGGCTCGGTCATCTGGCCGTAGACGAGGGCCGCACGCGAGTTCTCGGGGACCTTGACGTCGATGACGCCGCTCTCCTGGAACTCGAGCCACAGGTCGTTGCCTTCGCGCGTGCGCTCACCCACCCCGGCGAAGACCGACACACCGCCGTGCTTCATGGCGATGTTGTTGATCAACTCCTGGATGATGACGGTCTTGCCGACGCCGGCGCCGCCGAACAGGCCGATCTTGCCGCCCTGCAGGTACGGCTCGATCAGGTCGACGACCTTGATGCCGGTCTCGAACATCTTGAGCGAGGTCGACTGATCCTCGAGGGATGGCGCCGCGCGGTGGATCGGCCAGCGTTCGGCCGAGTGCACCGGGCGTTCGGGATAGTCGACCGGCTCGCCGAGCACGTTCATCACGCGCCCGAGCGTCGCGGGGCCCACCGGCATCGTGATGGCGGTGCCGAGGTCCCTGACGGCCATGCCACGCTGCAGGCCGTCGGTCGGCTTCATCGCGACCGTGCGCACGCGGTTGTCGCCGAGGTGCTGTTCGACCTCGCAGACGATGTCGACCGCCTGGCCATTCGCATCGCCGGTGATCTGCAACGCGTTGTAGATGTCGGGAAGGTGGCCGGCCTCGAACTCGACGTCCACCACGGGCCCGATCACCTGGATGACGCGCCCGGTCTGCTTCTCCGCTGCCACTGCCTGGGACATATCGCTCGCCTTGTTCCTCGGGCCACCAACCGCGGGCCGCCCTGTCACATTGCCGGGCCGCACACCGTGCGGCTCCTACGCCGTACTCGCCGCATCGATGCGGCCGTCCAAACTTGCCACCGCCGTCTCACCCGGCCTGGCCGCGTCGGCGCGCCACCCCGTGGCTCGCGACGGGCGCTTCAACCGCACCGGGCTTCATCTGCACCAGCGCCGGGGCATGCGCGCCGGGGCGGTGGATACGCACCGGGGGCGCATCATGATGCGCCCCTACAGGGCCTGGGCGCCTGACACCACTTCGATGATCTCGCGCGTGATCGCTGCCTGGCGCACCTTGTTCATGTGCAACGTCAGCGAGTCGATCACGTCGCCCGCGTTCTTGCTCGCCGCGTCCATCGCCGTCATGCGCGCGGCATGTTCGGCCGCCGCCGACTCGAGCAGCGCGTGGAAGATGTCGAACTCCACGTAGCGGGGCAGCAGCGAGTCGAAGATCTTCTGCGGATCGGGCTCGTACAGGTACTCGATGCCGCCGGTCGGGGCGCTGTCGAGCGGCAGGCGCGGGATCGGCAGCAACTGCTCGACCGTGACCCGCTGCTGCATCACCGACTTGAACTCGTTGTAGACGAGTTCGACGCCGTCGATCCGGCCGCTCGTGAACTCTTCCATCGCCACGCGCGCGATTTCCTGCGCGTGCGAGTACTTCAGGTGGCTGAAGATGCCCGACAGCTCGAACGTCACGGGCATCCCGCGGCGGCGGTAGAAGTCGCGGCCCTTGCGCCCGATCAGCGCCATCGTGTGGTGGCGCGTCGGGTGCTCGAGCATCCGGTTCGACGCCGCCTTGATCAGGTTGGTGTTGAACCCGCCGCACAGGCCCTTGTCGGCCGTGACGACGATCATCAGCACGCGCGCGCCTGGCGCCGACAGGTCGCGCGTCGCCAGCAACGGGTGCATCTCCTCGTCGACGACGGTCGCGAGGTCGTGCAACATCCGCACGATCTGCTTCGAGAACGGGCGCGCGCCGACCATCCGCTCCTGCGCCTTGCGCAGCCTCGACGCGGCGATCATCTTCATCGCCTTCGTGATCTGCTGCGTGTTCTTCACCGCGCGGATGCGGCGCCGGTAGTCGAGAAGCGAGGGCATCGCAGGTCTCTCTGATCCCTGTCTCGGCTAGACGGTCGCGGCCGCAGCCGCGAACTGCGAGGCGAACTCCTTCAGCGCGGCCTCGATGGCCGGCTTGAGGGTGTCGTCGATGGTCTTCTTGTCGGCCAGCGTCTTCATGGTGCCGCCGTGGCGCGACTCCATGAAGCGGAACAGCTCGTCTTCGTACCGGCGCACCTCGCTCGTCGCGATGCCGTCGAGATAGCCGTTGCCGCCGGCATAGATGACGAGCACCTGCTTCTCGACCGAGAGCGGCATGTACTGCGGCTGCTTCAGCACCTCGACGAGGCGGGCGCCGCGATTCAACTGCGCCTGCGTCGCCTTGTCGAGATCCGAGCCGAACTGCGCAAACGCCGCCAGCTCGCGGTACTGGGCCAGGTCGAGGCGCAGCGAACCGGCCACCTGCCGCATGGCCTTGACCTGCGCCGAGCCGCCCACGCGCGACACGGAGTTGCCGACGTTGATGGCCGGGCGCACGCCCTGGTGGAACAGGTCGGTCTCGAGGAAGATCTGGCCGTCGGTGATCGAGATGACGTTGGTCGGGATGTAGGCCGAAATGTCGCCGGCCTGTGTTTCGATGACCGGCAGCGCCGTCAGCGAGCCCCCACCGAGTTCCTGGCGCAGCTTGGCCGCGCGCTCGAGCAGGCGCGAGTGCAGGTAGAACACGTCACCCGGATACGCCTCGCGGCCCGGCGGACGACGCAGCAGCAGCGAAATCTCGCGATACGCCTGCGCGTGCTTCGACAGGTCGTCGTAGATCACGAGCGCATGCTTGCCGTTGTCGCGGAAGTACTCGCCCATGGCGCACGCGGAGTAGGGCGCGATGTAGAGCATCGGCGCCGGGTCGGCCGCCGGCGCGGCGACGACGATCGTGTAGCGCATCGCGTCGTACTCTTCGAGCGTGCGCACGACCTGCGCCACCGTCGACTGCTTCTGGCCGATGGCGTTGTAGATGCAGATGACGCCGGTGTCGCGCTGGTTGATGATCGCGTCGAGCGCAATGGCGGTCTTGCCGGTCTGGCGGTCGCCGATGATCAACTCGCGCTGGCCCCGCCCGATCGGAATCATCGAGTCGATGGCCTTGATGCCCGTCTGCATCGGTTCCTTGACCGGACTGCGATCCACGACGCCCGGCGCGATGCGTTCGATCTGCGCGAACGTCTTGGTCGCGATGGGCCCCTTGCCGTCGATCGGCTGGCCGAGCGCGTTGACGACGCGGCCGAGCATTTCTTCGCCAACTGGCACCGAGATGATGCGGCCCGTGCGCTTGACCTGGTCGCCCTCACGGATGGCCGCGGCTTCGCCGAGCAACACCGCGCCGACGCTGTCTTCTTCGAGGTTCAACGCGATGCCGAACACCCCGTGCGGAAACTCGAGCATCTCGCCGGCCATCGCGCGCTCGACGCCGTGGATGCGGGCGATGCCGTCGCCAATCGTGACCACGGTACCGACTTCCGCGACATCGACGTCGACCGCCAGGCCACCGATCTGGTCGCGGATGATCTTCGAAATGTCGTCAGTCTTGATGTTCATCGGGTGTCCTTCGCGTGCTCCAGGATCTCGGAAGACGTACGGGAGAAAGAAGTGCTAGGCCTCGGTCGCAAGCGCGGTGCGCATCCGCGCCAGCTGCCGCGACACGCTGCCGTCGTACACCGTGCTGCCGATCTGCGCGACCACGCCGCCGAGAATCGATCGATCGACGTCCGACGACAAACGCACCTGCAGGCCGGTCGCCTCAGACAGCCCGGCACGCAGCGCCTCGACCTGCGCGCTCGTCAGCGGCACGGCGGTCTTCACGCGCGCATCGACGATGCGGAGGTGCTGGTTGAGGCGCAGGCGGTAGGCGCGCGCCAGGTCCTCGATGAGCCTCAGCTGATCGTGCGTGCCGAGCAGTGCAAGCAGTGCCACCACCTTGGGGTGGGCGCCGGCCTGCGTGGCAACCGTTGTCGCGATCGCGCTCTTGCGGTCGAACGGCACGGCGGGGTTGGCGAACGTCGCGCGCAACTCGGGGTGACCCGCCACCGCGCCGGCGAAGGCATCGAGGTGATCGGCGACAGTTGCGCGATCGGCATCGGGCACCGCATCGAACATGGTGCGGGCGTACTTGCTGGCAAGCGCGCGGCTACTCATGAGCGGTCTTCACCTGGGCGACGTAGCGGTCGACGAGCCGCGACTGGTCGGCGTCGGTCATCTCGGCCGACAGACGCGTGCGCGCGACATCGACGGCCAGCGTGGCGGCGTATTCCTGCAGGTCGCGCCGTGCGGCGCGGGTCTGCTGCGCGATCTCGAGCCGCGCCTGCTCGACGAGGCGCTGGCGCTCGGCGTCGGCCGCCGCCTTGATGCGCGCCTGCTCGGCGGCGATTTCTTCCTTGCCGCGCGTCTTGAGCGCCTCGAGTTCGGCGGGCAGGCCCTGCATCCGGGCGTCGATGGCCGCGAGTTCCTTCGTGGCCGCATCGCGGGTCGCGGCGGCGTTCACGAGGTCGGCGCGAATCTGCTCGCTGCGCGACGCCAGGTAGTTGGTGATCGGCGTCTTGAGGAAGTACACGAGCGCACCGGCCAGCACGGCGAAGTTGAACAACCGCCCGAGAAAGGCCCAGATGCTCTCGCCCTCGTGGCCACCCTCGGCCGCATGCTCGGTGGTGGCGGCATGGTCGCCAGCGGCCGTCGACGCATGGTCGGTGGCCGGAACGGCGTGCGCGTCGGCTGGCGGTGCGTGTGTCGCGTCAGCACCGGGCGCCGGGGCCTGATCGGGCGCGGGTGCCGACGCGTGATCGGCGGCCGGACTCGCCGCCGACGTCGCGGGGGGGGCGGCCGGGGGGGTCGCGTGCTGCGCGTTCACGACAGGCGTGGCCAGGCACACCACCGCGGTGAGTGCGAGCGTGGCCAGGGCACGAGTCAGGGAGGTCATGCGAGATCCCGCCCGAGCACCTTTGACGCGACCGCTGCGCCCAGGGCCTGGGAGTCGCGCTCGATCGTCGCGCGCGCCTGCTCGACGTCGGCGCGCAGCGTTGCGGTCTCTTCGTGCAGGTGTGTCTGCACCGTCCGGCGAGTCTCTTCGAGCACGGCGGCGCGCTCGTCGAGCGCGGCACGGCGACGCTGATCCATCTCGCGATAGACCTCGGCCCGCGCGGCGGTCGTCTGCGCCTCGAACTCCGCTAGCGCGGTTCGGGCGTCAGCCGATGCCTTGTCGGCGAGTGCACGCGCAGACGACACCGTGTGTCCGCGCTCCTGCATCACCCGCAGGAGCGGCTTGAACAGCAGCGTGTTCAACAACGCGGTGCAAAGCAGCACGAAGAAGATGACCCACAGGACCGACAGGTCCGGCATCATCCCAGTCACGAGAAGCAACCTCCGCTGGCCGGGCTGAAAGGCGGCGTCCGTGGAGACCGACGCCACCGCATGGCCGACTGACGCGACCACGCAAAACGCTCTTTTATACCATTGCCTGCGAGCATGCGGCAAGGCACGCGGGGATCACACGACATCGATGGCGACCTCGCCGACCCGCGGACGCATGCGCCCGATACGGGCAGCGAGGATGCCGGCGCGCGTGAGGGCATCGCCGACAGCGTCGGCTGCGTCTCCGGCGACCGCAAACAGGAGCCCGCCCGACGTCTGCGCGTCGTAGAGCAGCGCAATCAGCGAGGGGTCATGGCCACTGGCCACACGGATTGCGCGACCGAAGTGCCTCGCGTTCTTGCGGGTTCCGCCGGGTTGGTAGTGCGGCGCCAACGCCAGCGCACCAGGAAGCAGCGGCACGGCGTCGGCGTAGATGTCGGCCGTAAGTCCACTGCCCTCAGTAACTTCGCTGAGATGACCGAGCAGGCCGAAGCCCGTGATGTCGGTGCAGGCGTGCACGAGGCCGGGACCAAGCGCGGCGACGGCCGTCGCGGCTGGTCCGTTGAGCCGTGCCATCGACTCCACTGCCACCGCGCTGACGTCGGCTGACGCGGCGCCCGCCTTGATCGCCGTCGAAATGACGCCGGTGCCGACCGGCTTGGTGAGGAACAGCACGTCTCCGGCCTGGGCACCCGTGTTGGTCCAGTGCGCGCCCGGGCGAACGAGCCCCGTGACGGCGTAGCCGAACTTCACTTCCTGATCCTGGACGGTGTGGCCCCCGAGCAGGGCGACCCCCGCCTCCTGCAACCCGGCGAGCCCCCCGGCAAAGACCGCGCGCATGTCGGCGGGATCGAAGCCCTGCACGGGGAACGCCGCGATGGCGAGGGCGGTGATGGGCGTAGCGCCCATGGCGTAGATGTCGCTCAGCGCGTTGGCGGCGGCAATGCGGCCAAAGGCGTATGGGTCATCGACGATGGGCGTGAAGAAGTCGACCGTCTGGACGAGGGCAGTCTGGTCATCGAGGGCGTACACACCGGCATCGTCAGCGGTGCGGTAGTCGACGAGCACCTTCGGATTGACGTTGAGCGTGAGGCCGCCCAGGACCTGGGCGAGCTCGCCGGCGGCGAGCTTGCTCGCTCAACCCGCGCAGGCGGCGTAGTCGGTGAGCTTCTTCTTGTTATGTGTTTCGGTCATGTGTTGTGTTTATCGATGCGCACTTGGTATTTATGATCAGGGTGTTGGGTGCTTGGGGGGCTTGGTGATGTCTTGGGGCACCATCATCCTTGGGGGGCATCGTCATCCTTGGGGGCGCATCATCATCCTTGGGGGGCATCATGCTTCGCTGGGGCGCAATCATCATCCTTGGGGGCGCATCATGATGCGCCCCTACGGGGGTCAATTGGTCATCAACTGGTCGTAGAGGCGCTGCAGTTCGTCCTCTGACGTGAAGTCGATTTCGATCTTCCCCTTCTTGCCCTGTCGCCTGATCTTCACGCGCGTGCCGAGAGCGAAGCGGAGCTTTTCTTCGGCCTGGCGCGTGTGCACGTCGGCCGGTGGTTCTGCGGGGGGCTGGCTGTCTCGCGTCTCTGTCGGTGCCGCGTTGATTTTCTTGACGAGCGCTTCAGTCTCCCTGACCGACAGGCTCTTTGCGATCACGGTGTCGGCGGTATGCGTCAGCGTCTCCGGGTTTTCGAGTCCGAGCAATGCGCGGGCGTGGCCCATCGACAGGGCGCCTGTAATGACGTGTGTGCGGGCGGCGTCAGGCAGGCGGAGGAGGCGCAGCGTGTTGGCGATCGTCGATCGCTCCTTCCCCACTGCCGTGGCGAGCGCTTCCTGCGTGAGCTTGAACTCCTCGATCAACCGCCGGTAGGCGATCGCCTCGTCTATCGGGTTGAGGTTTTCGCGCTGGATGTTTTCGATCAGCGCGACCTCGAGGAGTTTGTCGTCGGGGACCTCGCGGACGACCACCGGGACCTTGAGGAGGCCCGCGCGTTGTGCGGCGCGCCATCGGCGCTCACCGGCGATGATCTCGTATCGGCGGTCTCGCTTGCGGACGAGGATCGGCTGGATGATGCCGTTCGACCGGATGGAGGCGGCGAGTTCCTCGAGCCGTCCTTCGTCGAAGTTGAGTCTCGGCTGGAATGGATTGGGGCCGAGGAGGTCGAGGTCGACCTCTGACGTCGGTTCGCGCGGCGCCTGGGGGGTAGCGGTCGCGTCGGGGATCAGGGCGCTGAGGCCGCGACCGAGGGCTGGGCGTTTGTCGGCCATGGGACTATCCGCGTTCCGCGAGCGCGTGCTCGCGGGTAATGAACTCGCGTGCGAGCGCGAGGTAGGCTTCGGCGCCCTTCGACTTGACGTCGTAGAGGATCACCGGTTTGCCGTGGCTTGGGGCTTCTCCGAGCCTGACATTCCTGGGAATGATGGTCGAGTAGACGCGGTCGCCGAAGAATTCCCGGATTTCCCGAGTGACCTGCTGAGCCAGGTTTGTGCGTTCGTCGTGCATCGTCAGCAGCACCCCGAGGATGTCGAGGCCTGGGTTGAGCGACGACTGGACGCGGCGGAGCGTGCCGACGAGGTCTGCGAGGCCTTCGAGGGCGAAATACTCGGCGTTGAGGGGCACGATGACCGCGTCAGAGGCGACCAGGGCGTTGAGGGTCAGGAGTCCGAGAGACGGCGGCGTGTCGATGAAGATGTAGTCGTAGCTGTCGCGGAGGCGGTCGATCGTCTGTTTGAGCCTGAATTCCCGCTGTGGCAGCGCGGCCATTTCAATTTCGGCGCCCGTCAACTGCCGGTCGGCGGGCAGGACGAAGAGGCCGTGGACATCCGTTTCGATCACCGGGATGTAGCCACTCGTCGAGTCGGCGATCAGGCAGTCGTAGACCGTCTGTGCGTCCTTGTCCCGGTCCTTGCGTCCGACGCCGCTCGTCATGTTCCCCTGCGGGTCCATATCGACGAGCAGCACCCGTTTGTCGGCGAAGGCGAGCGAGGCGGCCAGGTTGATGGCCGTGGTCGTCTTGCCGACGCCGCCCTTCTGGTTCGAGACCGCGATTACCTTGCCCATGCGTTCGTTGTGCCGGACCGAGGTTCGGCGTGCGTGAGTCGTGCTGTGGAAGTCGTCGGGAGCAGCCTGGACGAGAGATTCCGCGCGTGGCTGATCCGCTGCGGGGATCGCAGTCTACTCAGGAGGCCGGACGAGATCAACGATCAGATCGGCATCCCACCGATCCGGGCTCGAAACCTCACCTCGGGGCCAGGAGTAGACGACGCGTGGCGGTCGTGTTGGGCCCGGCTGGGGTGTTTTGGGCGGACTCAGGCTGTTCCACGTGACACGCCTGAGGCACTGTTCCACGTGAAACACACCACTCTGCTCTGTTTCTCGCCCACCAGTTCTTCGTCCCGCACCCTTGTCCAGGCGCCTCCAGGGGCCTCGAACGCCTCGTTCGGGCCTGCAAAATACCAGAGGGACGCCGATGGAGCGATCAAACGCTCTATCGCCGCCACCAGCGGCCCGTCGAGACGAACTGCGCGGACGGTCACCAGGGAAAACAGCGTGGGTGGCGGCTGCAGATCTTCGACTCGACACGCCTCGACACGCACCTGGCCAAGTCCCATGCACCTCGCGGCCTCACGCAGGAACGCGACTTTGCGAGTCCGGGACTCCACCAGGCACGACCTGAACCCGGCCCGCATGGCCCTAAGTGGAAGCGCCGGCGACCCGCCCCCAGACCCAACGTCGAGATGCTGCGCCGACTCAGGCATCAACCGTGACGCCAGAACCGGCTCGACAATCAACCGATCCAGGGCGTCGGCGCCATCTCGGAGCGCAGTGAGGTTCATCCTCGCGTTCCACTTGTACAGAACGGTGTAGTAGGCCGACAGGGCCTCGAGCGGGCTGGCGACAACGACCACGCCGTGCGGGCCGAGGCGCTCCGCAATCCGCACCGACACGTCTGCGCTCACGACTCCCCCTCGCCCGCCGAACCCCGGCGTCGTCGCGCATGCATGCCGATGAGCGCAAGTGCCGCCGG
>JAEUQQ010000582.1 GCA_016789685.1 Acidobacteriota bacterium
GGCAACGCTTGTGGCCGGCGCAGCGCCCGCGGCCGGCCGCGGATCGTCGCGCCCGGAGCCCGACGGCCCGCCGCACGCCACCGCGACGGCAACGGCAGACGCGGCCAGGGCGCGGGCAGACAGGCGAATGACGCGAGATGACACGACGGATCGGGGTGACGAACGCTGCATGGCCGGAGTTGCCATTATGACGCAGCCATGTGTCGTCACGTCACCGCACGCTACCCGGCAACCGGTGCGGTGGCGGTCGGCACGGTCACTGTCGACTGGTGGCGAGCCGAGAGCGCGTCAGGGCCCGAGGCGGTATCGCCGGATGTCTGGCCCCACGGCCATGTAGAACGAGCGGCGGTCGCCCGGCGCCATCCAGAGCGTGCGCGCGAATCCCCCCGGGTGCTCGCGGTGCACGCGCCGGCCGTCGCGGTCGTAGATCACCAGGGCGCTGGTCGCGTAGTGCCGGTTGCTGAGCAGGAAGACCTCGTGCCCGCTGTCGAGCCTGAGGGCCCGCGCGTCGCGCGTCCGCAGGCGATAGCCCGACTCGCGCGTCGCCAGCAGGCGTCCGGTCATGTCGCGCAGCCTGAGCGAGCCGTAGAGGTGCGCCGCAAACATCGGGCCCGAGTCCCAGTCGATGACGCTGTAGCGCGACGCGTCGTCTTCCGTCCAGGCGTGCAATACCCCTCCGCCAGCCGACACGACCTCGAGGCGCGTTCCGCGTCCGCGCAGCACCGGGCGGTACGCCAGGAGCAGGTCCTTCCCCTCTGACGGCAACCGGATGGCATCGAGCTCGGTGACGACCGTCTCGAACGGCACCGTCGAGCGCGTTGTGCCCTCGCGAGACCTGAAGGCGACCGACGTCCGCGAGACCGAGGCGATTTCGACCGCACCGTCGCCGTCGAAGTCGCCGAACGCCGGCGGAGCACTCGAACGCACGTCGTGCCGCCGCACCTCGCGCCCTGCCCGATCGAACTCGATCAACCGGTCGATGTTGCCCTGTTCGGCCACCAGGGCCACGGACGCCTGCGGACTGAAGCGGACGGGGTGCACGCTGCGAAACCGCCGTCGCAGGTCGGTGACGCCACCTTGGCGCCACGTTGCGTCGAACCAATGCGCGGCGTGCGGCGTGGTCGCCACCCATTCGCCCGGCGCGTCGCCCGCGACCACGTGCTCGATGGCCACGTAGCCATCGGCGCGCTCGGCGTCCGTCGGAGCCGCCGTCCCCACGACTTCGAATGCGAGGTCGATAGACGACTCGAACACTTCGCGTGGCGACCACACTGCCTGGCCCTGAGCGGGCGACGTCGTCGGCGACACGCGTTGGGCGGCTGGCTGCATGGCTGCCGCGATCACGAGGCATGGTGCGAGTATCAGGACAAGTCGACGTGTCGAAGCAGTCATGCAGTCCTCTCACGCAAACGCCTGCCGGGCCCCCTCGGGGGATCAAACAGGTGTCAGCCGGATATGTGACTCAGTAGGCGTCGGCGCACCAGTCGCACTGCGGCGGACACCAGTCGCCGTTGCGGCAGCGGGTGCAGACCGTGCCG
>JAEUQQ010000300.1 GCA_016789685.1 Acidobacteriota bacterium
TCCCTACGCCTTCACCACCCGCCCGGGCCCCTCGGGCCACGCCTTCACGATGTTCCTCGTGTCGACGACCAGCCCGACGCCCTGGTAGAGCGCCGGATCCGAGAACTGCTTGTGCGCCGTCGAGACCACGATGACGTCGTAGGCCGCAAACGCGCCGGGCGCGCACGGCACCGAGGTCATCTGCAGGTCGTGCTTCCGGCCCGGCCGGGCGACGGGGAAGTAGGGGTCGCAGTAGTCGACCCTGGCGCCCGACTCCTGGAGGAGCTCGATGATCTCGTACGACGGCGACTCGCGGTCGTCGTCGATGTTCTCCTTGTACGAGAGGCCGAGCACCAGCACCCGCGACAGCTTCACGGCCTTGGCCTCGTCGTTGAGCGCCTGGGCCACCTTCGAGACGACGTAGTGCGGCATCGAGGTGTTCACCTCGCCGGCCAGCTCGATGAAGCGCGTCCAGACGCCGTATTCGGCGGCCTTCCACGAGAGGTAGAACGGGTCGAGCGGAATGCAGTGCCCGCCCAGGCCGGGGCCAGGGTAGAAGGGCGTGAAGCCAAACGGCTTCGTCTTGGCCGCTTCAATGACCTCCCAGACGTCGACGCCCATCTTGTCGAAGGTGACCTTGAGCTCGTTGACCAGGGCGATGTTGATCGAGCGATAGACGTTCTCGAGCAGCTTGCACGACTCGGCGACGCGCGACGAGGAGACCGCGACGACCCTGTCGACGGCGGCCGCGTAGAGGGCGACCGCGACCTCGGTCGAGATGGGCTCGACGCCGCCGACGACCTTGGGAATCGTCCGGGTGTCGAACTTCGGGTTGCCCGGATCCTCGCGCTCGGGCGAGAAGGCCAGGAGGAAGTCGGTGGGGCACTTCAGGCCGGTGGCCTCGAGGATCGGCTGGACCTCTTCGTCGGTCGTGCCGGGATACGTGGTCGACTCCAGGACGACGAGCTGGCCGGGGCGCAGGCGCTTCGCGATCTCGCGGGCCGAATCATGCACGTACGACAGGTCGGGTTCGCGGTGCCGGCCGAGTGGCGTCGGCACGCAGATCAGCACCGCGTCGCAGTCGCGGATGCCGTCGAAGTCGGTCGTGGCGGTGAAGCGGCCGCGTGCGACCGACGCGGCGACGCGCGCCGAGCCGATGTGCTTGATGTACGACTCGCCGCGCGTGAGGGCGTCGACCTTCTTCGGGTCGAGATCGAAGCCGACGACCGTGAAGCCCGCCTCTTCGAAGACCAGGGCCAGCGGCAGCCCGACGTACCCCTGGCCGATGATGCCGACGCGGGCGGTCCGCCCGGCAATGCGCTGCTTCAACTGCTCGATCATCTTCTCGTCTCCGGGCCCGTGTCAGGGGCCCTGGCAATCCGGTCGGCCCCGCTCGACGCGCGGGCCGGGCGGGCCGCTGGCGTTCCGGCCCTCCGGGGTCGTTCATGCGCCGAATCCGCACACCGTCGCGGCGTGTCCTGACCCTCGCACATCCCAATTAGTCGGCAACTGTCGGGTTCGACTGCATCCATCGTCGACCGCCGGCGCGAAGCCGGCGGGCGTCACGTCGTTCGTGACAGGCGGTGCGCCCTGGGGGCGAGGCGCGCCCCCGGCGCTATTGCCGGTATTCCTTGAACGGCAACTGGCAGTCGTGCTTGCGCAGGAAGTTCAGGAAACGCTTGTAGTCGTTGACGTCCATGTTGAACAGCTTGCACACGATCTTGTAGTTGCCGCGAGCTTCTTCGAGTCCCTTCCGCACCAGGTCGCGCACGTTCTGCCGGGTGATCTCGCGCTGCATGTAGAGCGGGTAGACGGCCGTCCAGAACGACTCGCCGTCTTCGGCCATCCGTTTGAAGAGGTCGTCGGCCACCGTGCGCCGCCGCTCGCGCTTGGGGCGCAGCGACACGCCGCGCTGCTGCCGCAGCTCGGCCGGCAGGTCCTCGACCTTGACGTGCTCGTGCTTGCCGGTGACGACGAGGCGCTCGATCACGTTCTCGAGCTCGCGGACGTTGCCGGGCCACGGGTAGTCGACGAGGCTCTGGAAGGCGTCGGGCTCGATGCCGGTGACGAGGTACGCGTTCGACTTCGTGAAGCGCTTGAGGAAGTGGTCGATCATCTGCGGGATGTCTTCCTTGCGCTCGCGCAGGGGAGGCACCCAGAAGTGGATGACGTTGAGCCGGTAGAACAGGTCTTCGCGGAACTGGCCCTGCGCGATCATGTCCTGCAGGTTGCGGTTCGTGGCGGCGATCACGCGCACGTTGACGACGCGGCCGGTGCGGTCGGCGCCGACCTTCTGCAGCTCGCCGGTTTCGAGGAAGCGGAGGAGGAGGCCCTGCATGCGCAGGGTCATCTCGCCGACCTCGTCGAGGAAGATCGTGCCTTCGTCGGCGACCTCGAGCTTGCCCGGCTTGTCGCGATAGGCCCCCGTGAACGAGCCCTTGACGTGGCCGAACAGCTCGGACTCGAGGAGCGTCTCGGGCAGGCCGGCGCAGTTGACGGCGACGAAGGCGCGGTCGGCGCGCGGGCTGTGCTCGTGGATGGCCTTGGCGACGAGTTCCTTGCCGACGCCGCTTTCGCCGGTGACGAGCACCTTGGCGTCTGAGCGGGCGATACGCTGAATCTCCTGCTTCAGCTCGAGCATCTGCGAGCTGCTGCCGATCAGTTGTGCCCCGTCGGTCCTCATGAGTGAACTCACGCGTGTCCCCTGTGCGCCGCCTCGAGCGGGCGCGCGCCTACTGATCCTGCCGGAGGAACCTGGCGAGCTTGCGGCGGACGTCGTCGTCGAGCGCCACGAACTCGGTTCCCAGTCGATACGTGCCCGTCCCGCGGCCCGAGGGCCCCGAGACGACACGCCGGACCTCGACGATCATGGTCACCGGATCGGCGCCGAGCCGCGTGCGCAACTGCGCGCGACGGCCGATTTCGAGCGGCTGCGAACTGGCCAGCAGCACACCCGACTCGCTGATGTCGATGACCTGGACGGTCGCCGAGAGGGGCAGGGAGACTTCGGGTTCCGGGGCCCGCAGCGCGACCCTGAGGCCGCGCCGACGGTCAGACGAGGACGTGCTCATCGGGCGGGCTCCAGCGGGGCGGGGGCCGAGCGCTGCATCAACGCATCGATGTGGGCGGCGGTGTCGGCGGCCGGGCTGATGAACTCGAGCCCGATCTCGAACCTCGGCGATGGTCCGGGCACCTGTTCCACGTGCCTGACCCGCGCCTGCACGTCGCAGCCTTGTCCATCGGCTGGCAGGCGCACACGGTGGACCGAATCGACCGCGAGGGCGAAGCGCGACTCGAGCAGGGCGCCGCCCTGGCTCACGTTGCGCATCCGCAGCGATTCGACGGTCTCCAAGGCTCCCCACAATTGCCCCACGATTTCGAAGCGTCGGCGGCTTCGGCGATCTCCGAGTCGACGGCGAGGCGTGTCCATACGCGGATCCAACTGACGAAGGGGCGAGTGGGACTCTTGCGCCGGCCGGCCATCCCTGGCCCGACCGAGGCACAACCAGACCTGAGAGACAATGCAATCCCATCGCCACGTCGTGGACCCACAGGTGGCTCGCGCCTGCTTCCCTGTGTGTTTTCAATGGTTTACATGCGACATGCGCAGGCAAACCTCCCCTGACGTGCGGGTCAAAATACCACGCCGCAACGAAGAAAGTCTACCAAGAAGGTGGATGAAGTTGTTCGTGTTGCTGGCTTTTCTAGCGCCCAGTGCCGCTTACTTCCGTCCAGCTCCCACGCACCCCCGCCGCGTCGCCTCGACGCGCCAGGTCGTGCTCGGCCGCCCGCAACAGGTGCTGCGCCGTCTCGCCCGCCGACGGAAACGCCGCCGCGCCCAGCACCGCCAGGGGCACGGCCGCGTCGCTCGTCAGCGAGGTCAGCCTGCGCTCCATCCGCGTCGCCACGGCATCGACGCCCTGCGCGTCGGTGTGGACCAGCAGCGCCGCCAGGCGCCCATCCATCAGCTGGCCGAGGATGTCGGACGCCCGCAGTTGTCCCCGCACCGCCTCGACGACGGGAGCCTGGCTCAGGCAGCGACGCTGGACCTCGCCCTCGCTGGCGTCGATCACGATCAGGCCGGTGCGCAGGTTGAAGCGCCGCGCCCGTTCGATCTCTTCGGCGATCCGGCGCTCGAACTCGCCCGACGCGCGCGTCACGCCCTGGCCCGACGTGGCCGACGCGAGGCCTCGCACCGCGCCCGCCAGCCAGACCTCGAGCGCCGTGGCGCCCGCCTCGGCCACCGCCGTGTCGCCGAGCGAGAACGTCTCGCCGACGCCCGACTCGAGCACGAGCAGCCCCGGCGACGCCAGGCCGACCTGCAGCGGCAGCAGCAGGCGCCCGGGCTGCAGCAGCGGCTCGGTCTCGGGCAACGCGTCGGGCAGGCCCTCGCCCGAGAGCGTGCCCACCTCGGCGAGGATCTGCCGCTCGTCGGCGTCGACACGGGGCAGCCACACGCGCGCGCC
>JAEUQQ010000301.1 GCA_016789685.1 Acidobacteriota bacterium
AACCTCGATGCCGACGGAGCGGTGACGCCACTGACGACGGCGGCCGACGGCGATCTGCTCCCGCCGTCGGTCAGTCGGACTCGGCGGATTCGGTTCGACACTCCGGAGAGAAGGACTTTCGTTCAGGACGTCATCAAGGTCATCGCGTCGACGGTGCGGCTCGACCCGACGCACTTCGCTCAACCGGCGGCGCGGAGCAGTGATCCGCCCGTTAGCGGCGCCGATCCGCTCAGTCGGCTGATCGCCGCGACCGTCGTCGGCCAGCCGCGCTCCGCGACGCTCGTCGAGGTTCGCAATTGGGGCACCGCGTCGCTGCGGATCGAGACCTGGCAGCGAAACGTTCCGCGCCCGGTCGATGCGAGTGGGCTTCCGCAAGCGCCACGCCTCGACGCGTACGTCCTTCACTTTGCCGAGGGCAGCCGCACGGATCCAGCATCCATCGCCGCACGTGGACTCGACCGCTGCGCAGTTGGGCCGCAGGCGGAGCAGTGCTGGGAGATCAGCACGATGGGGCCTTCGTCGCCCGACATCGAGGTCAGACCCGCCGGACGCGCGGCCGCCAGTCGCGCACCGCTCTCGCTTGGCGCAGCGTGGGACGAAGCGGAAAGGCTTCGCGAGCAAACGGGCGCAGAGTTCGTCGAGCCCGTGTTCGAAGTCGCGATTGACGACCAGGCCGTCGACGCGACACGGTCAGGCGGCGGAACACCCGACAAGCCCGGCGCTCTGGCCGAGACAGAGTGGAGCCTCAGGCACGTCGACGCCGCGGGCGCCCGCGAACGGCTCCGGCAGGAACTGAACCGCCCGGAGGGTGCCGAAGCGGTCGGCGTCATCGTCGCGCACCCGGACACCGGCTATCGACAGCACGCCGAGTTCTGGAACGCCGACGCGACGAAGAGCGCGGTCATGTTCGAGAGCGGTTGGAACTTCGTCGAAGAGAATCCGCGCCCGTTCGACCCGCTCGATGACGCTGGCCTGCTGGCGAACCCCGGCCACGGCACGAAGAGCGGCAGCGTCATCGTCAGCCCGCTCGGCAAGCAGTGGACCGGTGGCGACGCCAAGGAGTTCGTCAGCGGCGCGGGCCCCGGCGCCCGTCTGGTGCCCCTCCGCGTGCACACGTCAGTCGTTCACTTCAACCCGAGCCGGCTGGCCAGAGCTATCAACCACGCGGCCGAGCCGGATGGCACGACAATCCGCCTGCCGCCCGGCGCGCGCATCTCGGTGATCTCGATCAGCATGGGAGGGCTCCCGTCGTTGGGGCTCTACAAGGCGGTCAAGAACGCCGAGCGGCGCGGTGTCATCCTCGTGGCAGCCGCCGGCAACAACGTTAAGACCGTTGTATGGCCGGCACGCTTCGGCAGTGCGATTGCCGTCGGGGCGACTAATATCGATTGCGGCACGTGGCCTGCCGGGTCGCGTGGGGGAGCGGTCGACTTCTCGGCGCCAGGCGAGTCGGTCTGGCACGCCGCGGTCACCGCCGATGGGAACGACCGTGCGACCGTCGGGCAGGGCACGACGTACGCCACCGCAACGACCGCTGGCATCGCGGCGCTGTGGGTCTCGCGCCATCGTGAGACGCCCCTGTTCGAGCGCCTGCGCCAGGAGGGCCTCGTCACCGAGGCGTTCCGCGCTGCCGTGCAGAAGACGTCGTGGAGACCGGCGGGAACTGGCGCGAGCGCGCCACCGGCGGGTGTGACCTGCGTCGAGAAGGAGTGGGACTCGACCCGATACGGCGCAGGGATTCTGAACGCGAGCCGGTTGCTGGCCGAACCGCTCGAGGAACCGCCGAGCCGGGCCCTCGACGCGGGCACGCCGTACCCGTTGTTCGCGTCGCTCTTTGAAACCGACGAGATGGCGGTCGCCGCGACACAGCGGTTCGAGACGCTGTTTCCGGGCACACCGCCGGCAACGATGAAGGCGCTAGACGGCGAACTCGCGACCCTCTATGCGCTCGACGACGAGGTGCAGGTAGCCGTGGCGCGCATCGTCGGCCCGGCGCCAAGCCCTGCCGACTACGCCGACGTCCGGGCCGTGCTGCAGCGCAAAGACGTCTCGACGGCGATGGCGGCGGTCGCACGGAGGCAGCCGTGACGAGTCGGTTTGTCGCGGGCGTGATCGTCGCGGCGCTCGCGGCTGCGGCCGCTGCCCCGTCGCCCGCGCAGACCGCCGGGCGGCGGTATGCCCTGCTGATCGGCGTCAACGCCGCGCTGCAGCCCGGCATCCGGAAGCTCAATTTCGTCGACGATGACGTCAGAGAACTCGAGAGCCTGCTGAAGCGGCAGGGCTATGAGGTCCGGACAATCCCCAACGACCGCGGGGATCGCGAGCGGATCATCAACGAACTCTATCGCCACGCGCTCTCTCTGACGGAACTCGATACGTTCGTGCTCTATTTCGCGGGCCACGGCGTCCGCAATGTCGAGGTGAACCGCAAGACGTACTGGCTGACCGACGACGCGGATCTCAGGATGCTCGACGTCCACGGCATCCGACTCGAACACCTGCTTTCGTACGTCGATGACATACGAGCGGTGCGGAAGCTGATCCTCCTCGACCATTGTTTCAGCGGAGACGTTGCCGGCCTGACCGCCCCGACGCCAACCCTTGTCGCGCCACCTCCTCCACCTGCCGCTCCGCCAGCACCAGAGGCGCCGGAGGCGTCAGTCGACTCTCGGAAAGCGTCGGTGGTCATCTTCTCGGAGGTCGGATCTCCGCGTCGCGACGGGACGACGATCATCGCCGCCGCCAGGGACGAGGCGTTCGAGCTTCCAACGATAGGCCACGGTGTCTTCACCAAGGCACTCCTCGACGCGTGCAGTTCCGCCGACGGCGACAGCAGCCGCGACTCCCTGTTGTCGGTCATGGAGCTGATCGTGTTCCTCCAGCCGCGTGTCGATCAGTTGCTCGAAGATGCGCCCCCACAGGTGCTCGTCGACAAGCTCCCGACGGGTGGGGCCGCCATGTTGCAGTGGCGATTCTGCACGTTGCCGGTGCCGTCAGCCGAGGTCGGCGGCCGGGTCGCCCAACTCCAGACGGCGTTGCACACCTGGGAGACCAAAGGCTTGCTGACGCCCGTCCTCAGAAACGCTGCGACGTCCATCCTCGACAAGTGGAGGAACGCGGAAGGTGACGCAGCGCGCCTAAGCGATCGCGAGCAGCGCGTGCTCGTCGCGATCCGGCTGTCGGCCGACGCGACCGACCTGACGCCCGAACGGGCGCGCGTGACGGCGCTGCTGGACGTACTTCGTCGGGAGGGCTACTGACGTGATGCGCCTGCCGTTCGTCGCCGCCAGCGTCGCCGTGCTCTCGTTGCTGCCGGCGCTCTCCGAATCG
>JAEUQQ010000309.1 GCA_016789685.1 Acidobacteriota bacterium
CGAGATGACGCATCTGCTCGATCGAGGCACCCGACGTGACGACGCGGACGGCCGGCTCGCTGTCGCCGGTCGTTGCCCTCAGGATGCGGCGTTCCTCGTCGGCGGTCGGGTAGTCGATGACAACGTTGAAGAGGAACCGATCGAGCTGGGCCTCGGGCAGCGGGTAGGTGCCCTCCTGCTCGATGGGGTTCTGCGTGGCCAGGACGAACAGCGGGCGCTCGAGCGGATAGCGGAGGCCGTTGACGGTGACCTGGTATTCCTGCATGGCCTCGAGCAACGCGGCCTGCGTCTTCGGGGGCGTGCGGTTGATTTCGTCAGCGAGGAGGATGTTGGCGAACAGCGGCCCGTGGATGAACCGGATCGATCGTTTGCCCGTTCCGCGATCTTCCTCGATGACCTCGGTGCCGACGATGTCAGACGGCATGAGGTCGGGCGTGAACTGGATGCGGTTGAACCTCAGGGCGATTGTCTGCGCGAGGGTCTTGATGAGGAGGGTCTTGGCGAGGCCGGGCACGCCGCGCAGCAGGACGTGTCCGCCGGCGAAGAATGCGATCAGGATTTCCTGGATGACGGCCTCCTGGCCGATCACGACGCGCGAAATCTCGTCACGCAGGGCACGGGCCAGGCCGGCGGCGGCGTCGAGTGACGGGCGTCCTGCGGGATCGGTTGACGGCTGAGTCACGGAACGCGGGATTGTAGCAGGCGGCCGGAGCCGGCGGCGACGAGTGGCGGCGACGGGAATGATAGGGACATGAGAAATCCATTGACCGACCAATTCGGTCGGATATAGACTCCCGCCGAAAGTGAGAATCAGTCTCACTTTGAAAGCGCCCCTGCCGGATGGGTTCAGCATCCGGCAAGGGCCCGATCGTTCGACCCACGCGGCGTAGCCACGCGCACAGGCGTACCGACCGGTGCCGGCATTCTACCTGCCCAGACGCGACAGGCAAGCCGACCCGACCGCGCACCCGAGGTGTGCCGGCGTGAGCGCCGCCTCCTCGAGGTGCCCATGCGTAGCCACGCCGACCCGGTTCTGACGTCTCTCTTCGCGTTCACGCGGTGCGCACGCCCCCGCGTGTCGCGCATCGCCGCTGCCGGGTGCCTGGGCGCCCTGGTGCTGATGCCCGCAGCGCTCCGCGCCCAGCCCGCCAGGCAGGCCCGCGTCACTGTTCGCGTCGCCGACGAGTCGAACGCCGTGCTCCCGCACGCGAACGTGGTGGTGCTCCGGACCGACGGCGTGGCGGCGACCGGGGTGCCCGATGCGCCGGGGCAGTTCCTGTTCGTCGGCCTCGCGCCGGGCGACTATCTCGTCAGTGCGACGCACCCGGGGTTCGCGCCGATCGCCCGCCGTCTCGGCTGGTCTGGCGCCGGTGACGTGCGGCTCGACCTGCGGTTGGCACTTGCGTCGCTGCACGACTCCGCAGAGGCGACGGCGCCCGCGCTCGGCGACACGAGCCTCAAGATTCCGCTCTCGGCGCACGACACGCCCCGCAGCGTCACCATTCTCGGCGGCGCGCGCCTGCGCGAACAGAACTTCAGGAACGTCAACGATGCGCTGGCCTATGTGCCGGGCGTGTCGGTCAACAGCTACCGCACCGGCGGCTATCACTTCTACGCCCGCGGCTACCGGATGCTGCCGAACGACACGCGCGTCGATGGCATGGCCGGGGTGAACACCGGCGGCGGCTTCGGCGCCACGCTGTTCGGCGTCGAGGAGGCTGTCTTCCTGCGCGGGCCCGCAGGATTGCTCTACGGCTCGGCCGCGTCGCCGGGCGGCCTGATCAACCTCGTCACGAAGAAGCCGCAGGACTTACGGTTCGCGCAGTTCGATGCGCGCGCGTCGACCTATGCCGGCCGCGGCATCGGCATCGGCGACCGACCCGGCGGCTCGTTCGACATCGACGCGACGGGCAGCCTCGGCGGCTCGCGCGTGTTGTACCGCGCGCTCACGTCGCTCGACGAGTCGGAGTACTTCACGCGGGGCGTTCGCGACCGCCAGCGCCACGCGCAGGGCGCACTCACGGTCCGCCTCGACCGCGGAGGCCGCACCCTGCTGACTCCCATCGTCCGATGGAGCCGGCAGCACCGCGCGGCCGGCGGCGGCATCGTGGTCTCGCCCTCGACGTCGCTGCTCACGAACGACGGCGTCAGCGGGCCGATCCACCGTGGCGATCTCTCGTCGCTTGACGTGAACCTGTCGTCGGGCGGGCGCGTCGACGACACGGTCATGGCGGGCGGCGACCTCCGCGTGCAGCGTCTCGGCGGGTTCTCGTTCACCGGTGCGTACCGGGTCATCGGTCTCGAGAGCACCATCGACCAGTTCACGCCGCAGGTGTCGACTGCCCGGCAACGCGACCTGCTGCGTGGGCAGGGCCTGATCGAGCGGGTCGAAGGGCGCAGCGCCGCAACGCGCAGGTTCCACAGCGTGGATCTGACGGCATCACAGGAACTGTGGCAGGCGACGACGTGGAAGTCGCTGATGCAGGCAGGCGTGCACGGACGCCGCGAGCACGCGCGCAGCGCGGCGCTCGGCGGCGCCGCGCCCCTCGCGCATTCGCCGATCGACATCACGAGCGGTCAGGCCGCGTCACCACTGGTCGCCAGTGAGGCCAGGCTGATCTGGGCCGACTGGAGTGACGCCTCGTATGCCAACGCGTTCGTGCAGAACCAGACCTCGCTGTTCAGCGGGCGGGTCGTGACAACGCTCGGGCTCGGCGCTGGCAGGAACGAGCCGGCGCCCGGCGACGTGCGCGCGAGCGGCGCCATGCCGAATGCGGCCATCGTGCTCAACCTCTCGCCACAGTGGGCCGTCTACGCGAGCTACGCGACGAGCTTCAATCCCGTTGATCC
The DNA here is from genome assembly GCA_016789685.1 of Acidobacteriota bacterium. Lineage (GTDB taxonomy): Bacteria > Acidobacteriota > Vicinamibacteria > Vicinamibacterales > JAFNAJ01 > JAEUQQ01. The sequence goes on from JAEUQQ010000309.1 coordinate 2,851, forward strand.
CGACGCCGAGGATGCCGCCGGACGGCGCGGCACCTTCAACGCGAGCCGGGGCACCAATCTCGAGGTGGGCCTGAAGGCCGATGCCGCCGATCGGCGCTACGGCGTCGCGGCGAGCGTGTTCCACAACGACATCGGCAACGCCTTGGTGCAGTCGGGGGCCAGCGACCTGAATCCGAACGGCAACCGGTACTTCGTGGCGGTCGGGACGCGACGCAGCCGCGGAGTCGAGGTGTCGGTCGAGGCGCGTCCGCGATCCGCCGTCCGTGTGCAGGCCTCGGCGTCGCTGCTCGACGCGATCTACACGGGCGAGGCCCCGGCGAGCGCCGCGTCGACGGCTGCCATTCCCGGCTCGCGGGCCGAGAAGTCGCCGCGCCTCGCGGCATCGGCGTGGACGTTCGTCACGCCGGCGCCGGGCCGCTTCGAACGTCTAGGCCTGGGCGCCGGCGTGGTGTACCAGGGGGCGAGACTGGGCGGGAATGGCGCGCGGACGCCAGCCGCCCCGGATCCGCTCGAACTGCCGGCGTTCACCCGCGTGGACCTCACCGCCTCCTGGCGCTTCAGCCGTCGAGTCGACGCCACCCTCCACGTCGAGAACGCGTTCGACGCGCTCGTCTTCGTCAACGGGACGGTCGGCTCCTCGATCGAGATCGCCTCACCCCGGGCCCTCATGCTGCGCCTGAGTGCGCGGCTGTTTCGCTGAGGATGGCGATGCGCAGGGTGGTGTTCTGGATGCACCTCATTGCGGGCGTCAGCGCGGGGGTCGTCGTTGTCGTGATGGCGGCGACGGGCCTCGTGCTGACATACGAGCGCCAGTTGGTGGCGTGGAGCGAGCGCCACTATCGGACGCCAGCGCCCGCCGCCGGCACACGCGTGCCGATCGACCTGCTGGTGGGTGTGGCGGCTGACCGCGCCGCCCCAGCGGGGGCGACCGTGACGATCGCCCGCGACGAGGCGGCCCCGGTGATCGTGGCGCGTGGCCGGACAGACATGATCTTCGTGGGACCCTATTCGGGGCAGATCGTTGGCCGGGGGCACACGCGGTGGCGGGCGTTCTTCAGGACCGTCACGGACTGGCACCGGTGGCTGGGAGGCGGGCCGGAGCGGCGCGCGGCCGGACGCGCGGTGACCGGCGCCAGCAACCTGGCCTTCCTGTTCATCGTGATTAGCGGCGCCTGGCTCTGGATGCCCCGGCACTGGAGCCGGCAGCAGCTCGCGCAGGTGCTGTGGTTTCGCCGTGGGCTCTCGCCGAAGGCCCGTGACTTCAACTGGCACCACGTTGTCGGGATCTGGACCCTGGTGCCCCTGGCGGTGGTCGTGGCCAGTGCCGTGCCCATCTCGTATCCGTGGGCCAGCGACGCGCTGTATCGGCTCGTCGGCGACACACCGCCTCCGCGTCAGCCCCGAGACGCCCGCCCTGCGTCGCCGCCGGGCCGCGAGATCGTTGCCTCGACGGCGGCCGCTGCGCCTCGGGTCGCGCTGGAGTCCCTGGTGACGATGGCCGCGCAGCGCGAACCCCAATGGCGCACGATGACCATCCGGCTCCCCGACGCGACGGATCGGGCGGTGCAGGTGACTGTGGACGGCGGCAACGGGGGACAGCCCCACCTGCGCAGCCTGCTCACGTTCGACGCCGCGAGCGGCACGCTGCTGCGGCGCGAGGCGTTCACGGACCAGGGGCCGGGACGCCGCGCGCGCGCGTTGTTGCGGTTTGCCCACACGGGCGAGGTGTTCGGCGTCGTCGGACAGACCGTCGCGGGGCTCGTGTCGCTGGGCAGCCTTGTCCTTGTGTATACCGGGGTTGCCCTCAGTTGGCGCCGGTGGCGGCGCTGGCGTGCGCGCGCCGGCGAACCGCGCGCGGCCGCCTGATCGGGGGCGACGCGACCTGCAGGGTGGCGAGTGCGGATGGCCGGAGTGGGGTCGGCATGCTACGCTCGTGGCGCACAGACCTTGCCGACGCCTGTCGTTGCGACGACGGCAGGCGTCGCCCCGGTACGGCGGTCATCGGGTGATGACCAGAGGACATGACGCATGGCCACACGCACGAAAGTGACGTCCCAGAAGCGGAATCGCGAGCGCGCCCGCCAGGAAGCGCAGAAGGAAAAGGCCCGGCGCCGGGCCGTGGCCAAGGAGCAGAAGGCCAATACGCCCCGTCGCAGCGGCGACGAGGATCCCGACCTGGCGGGCATCGTGCCCGGCCCGCAGCCCCACCCCTGGGCCGACGAGGACGAGTTCAAGGACGACGAAGAAGAGGCGTAGCGCGGCACACGCTACGGCCAGGCCGGCGTCAGCCGTAGTAGCTGACGTTGCGGCCCTTGCCGTCTGCGGCGCCAGACTGCTCGACCAGCCGTACGAGGTCAGCGCCTTCCTGGCGGCGCTGCTTCATGACCTTCGAGGCGGCCGCCACCGCGAGGTCGGCGCGAGTGGCCCGCGATGACGAATCCGTCCGACCTGATTCCGACGACACCGACTGCAAGGCAGGAGTCACCATAGCGACGCAATCGGCTCGCGCCGGGGAAACGTGAATGCGCGCCACCGTGTGGCTTCTCATCGTCCTGCTGGGAACGGCCGGCTGCGCTGCGTTGCCGCCCGGGCCGGCTCTCACGGTCTTTGCCGCCAGCAGCCTGGCCGGCCCGCTCGAGGAACTCGGGGCCCTTCACGAACTCCGGGGACGTCAGGCCGTGCGCCTCCACGCCGGCGCCTCGGGCACGCTGGGCCGGCAGTTGCGTGAAGGGGCACCGGCCGACGTATTCATCAGTGCCGACGAGCGCGTGTTCGATTCGCTCGCGGCCTCTGGCGTCATCGACCCCGCCAGCCGAACCATCATCGCCACCAACCGCCTGGCGCTCGTGATTCCGGCGCAGAGCCCTCCGGCCCCGACCGCCGACATTCTGGCGAACGTGGCGCTCCGGATCGGCGTGGGCGACCCCGACGTCGTCCCCGTCGGGCGCTACGCTCGCGAGTGGCTCGAGGCGCATGGGGTCTGGTCCCTGCTGCTGACGCAGCGCCGGCTGGTTCTGGCGCCCTCGGCGCAGGCCGTGCTGGCTCATGTGCGTGCCGGAGCGACCGATGCGGCCGTCGTGTTTCGGTCTGACGCCGTGACGGCGCGCGACCTCCGGGTGATCGAGGAGGTCGCCGTCGAGGCGACCTCGCCGATCCGGTACGTTGGCGGCGTCGTGTCGGCGAGCCGGTCGCGGCAGGCCGCCACGATCTACCTGGACATCCTCGCGGGGCCCGAGGGACAACGGGTGCTCGCAGACGCCGGGTTCCTGCCGCGGGAGCCCGACCGGCGCTGAGCCGTGGTGGCGCCCGTGCGCGGCCGTTTCACGTATACTCTTGCGGTTCGGCGGGAGGCGCGGCAGGCAACATGCTGATGGCGCGGCGGTTCCTCGTGCGGGGGCGTGTGCAGGGGGTCGGCTTCAGGTACTTCACGCAGCGCACCGCGCAGCGGCAGGGCATCAGCGGCTGGGTGCGCAACACGCCTGGCGGCGATGTCGAGATCGAGG
>JAEUQQ010000345.1 GCA_016789685.1 Acidobacteriota bacterium
TCTGCTGAGCGGCGCGGTTGATCAGCTCGACGTCGCCTGACGCGTTCACGACGAGCACGCCCTCGACCATGCCCGAGAGGACGGCCGACAGCCGCGTGCGGTCGCGCGTGAGTTCCGCACGTTCGGCGGCCGCCTCGCTGAGCCTGACCTCGATGGCGCGCACAACGTCGCGGAGGTCGCCGTCGCGGAACGGACGCAGCGCGGCCGGCCCTGCGCCCTCTGCCGCACTGCCGATCGCGGTGGCCAGCTGTTTCAGGTGCGCCTCGCGCCGGCGCTGCCGCGCACGGCCCGTCGCCACGGCCGCCATGCCGCCTCCGATGGCGGCAAGCGTGACGGTCGTCGAGGGCGACGCCCCTGCCGCCAGGCACGCCGCCGCGACGGCGGCGGTGGCGGCCGGGGCCACGAGGTGGGTGAGCAGGTCTGCAGGCGGCACGTGGGTCAGGGCAAGTGTCGCGTCACGACTCGTCGCGGTCGCGCGCGGCCGGGTCGAGCAGCTTGTAGCCGAACTGCTTGACGGTGACGATGGCGTCGGTGAGCACCGGCAGTTTTTCGCGCAGGCGCCGCACGTGCACGTCGACGGTGCGCGTGCCGCCGGTGTACTGGTACCCCCACACGTCGGTGAGCAGGCGGTCGCGCGACAGGACGCGCCCCTGGTGCTCGACCAGGTACTGCAGCAGCAGGAACTCCTTGGCGGCCAGGTGCACCTCGCGTCCGGCATCGCGCACCACGTGCCGGTCGATGTCGATCGTGAGCGTGGCGAAGACGAGCAGGGCCGGAGGCACCGATGACGTGCGGCGTTCGCGGCGTACCTGCGCGTTGATGCGCGCGACGAGTTCCTTGGGGCTGAACGGCTTCGTGACGTAGTCGTCGGCCCCGAGTTCGAGGCCGGCGATCCGGTCGGATTCCTCGGCGCGTGCCGTCAGCATGATGATCGGCACGCGTGACGTCCGTACGTCGGCGCGCAGGGCGCGGCAGATCTCCAGGCCATCGAGGCCGGGCAGCATCAGGTCGAGCACGATGACATCCGGGGTGCGGTCGCGGGCGGCCGCGAGGCCGTCGCCGCCATTGGGCGCGATGCGCGCCTGGTGTCCCGCACGCTCGAGGTAGTGCGCGATCAGGTCGGCGATATCGCGGTCGTCCTCGACGATCAGGATGTCGCTCATGATGTCGAGGCGGCCCCGCGGGCACGCACGCGCAGCCGTTCGACGGGGGCGCGGGCGACCTCGGCGCGGAGTTCATCGCCTGAGCCGTAGCGGCGAGCTGCGATGCGCCGCGCGGGGATGTCGAACTCGAGCGACTGCCCGCCGAAGGGGTCGGGCGTGACGATCAGCGTGTCACCGTCGAGGTGGAGGTGCGAGGCTTCCTGTTCCTGAGGTGCCGTCCAGGCGTTGCAGAGGATCAGTGACGCGACATCGCCGAGCCGAAGGGCGCCGTAGTCAGCGAGGAAATGCAGCCGGTCGGCGCCCTGCGGGTCGAGCAGGCCGCCCGACGTGCCGTCGGGCCGCGTGTCGGCGCCATACCAGTGATCGCGCGCGCGCTCCATCTCGGCGAAGAACGACGTCCAGGCCGGGTCATTGCGGTACGGGCGATACGCGGTGAGCGCATGCTGCGCGACCAGGGCGGCGGCATAGGTCGATTGCGGCGCCAGGGCGGCCAGGGCACGGCGCCAGACGTCGTGGCGACGGCCGACCGGGATCGACACGAAGTCGCAGGGCCGCCCCGTCGCGGGATCGAGCGTTGGCGCGGCGTCTTCGTCTGACCAGCCGATGTCGTGGTGTTCGGTGGCGAACAGCACGGCGTCGCGCGTGGGCCGTGCGGGCAGCGTGCCGATCGTCCACGCCCGCAGCAGGTGCGCCGCCAGGGCCGCGTGGTCGGATTGTGAGATCAGCAGCCAGTCGCTGCCCGCGTCGCGAACGATCACGAGGTGCCTCCGCGCGGTATTGTACCCGGCACGCGACGCGTATGGCGCGGGCAGCGTCGCTGTTACACTGCCGTCACATCACCGTTACATCCTCACGGTTCCAGGTACCACGTGTCGACCTCGTCTGCATCGTCATCACCGCCGCCACCGCCGCCTGACGCCACGGCGGCGTCGCGCGTCTGGCGACGGCTCGGGGCGGCGCTCACGCACCGCGATTTCCGCATCCTGTGGCTGGGGGCTGCGGCCTCGACGGTCGGCACGTGGGTCCAGAAGGTCGCGCAGAACTGGCTGGTGTTGAGCGTCGGGGGGTCGGCGTTCTATCTCGGTCTCGATGCCTTCCTCGGCGAAGCGCCGATCCTGCTCTTCACCCTCATCGGCGGCGTGGTTGCCGACCGGTACGATCGCCGCTACCTGCTGATCGGATCGCAAGTCGTGCAGATGCTCTGCGCGTTCGTGCTGATGGGGCTCGTGCTCTTCGACACGGTGGCGATCTGGCACATCCTCGGGCTTTCGTTCGTCGCGGGCACGGCGCAGGCGTTCGGGGGGCCGGCGTACCAGTCGCTGATCCCGACGCTGATTCCCAAGTCGGACCTGCCAAACGCGATTGCGCTCAACTCGATCCAGTTCAACCTCGCGCGCGTCATCGGACCGTTGATTGCCGGCGCGACGCTGGCGGCGCTGGGCACGGCCGCGTGTTTCGGGCTCAACGGGGCTTCGTTCCTCGCCGTGATCGCTGCGCTCTCGATGGTGCGGGCGCCGGTGCTCGCCGCCGGGCGCCGCAACGACCTGTGGGGCGAGATGCGCAGCGGCCTGCGGTACGTGAAGCACCAGCCGGCCATCGTCGCCCTGACGCTGCTGGCCTTCCTCGCGACGTTCCTCGGCCTGCCGCTGCTGACGTTCCTGCCCGTGATCGCACGCGAGGTCTTCCACATGGGCGTGGGAGGCTACAGCGTGATGATGGCGTGGTCGGGGGCTGGTGCCGTCACGGGCGCGCTGGCCGTGGCGTGGATGGGGAAGTTCCCGGGCATGGGACGCGTGCTGCTGATCGTGCAGCTGGTGTTCGCGGTGCTCGTCTTCGCCTTTGCGTTCTCGCCGGTCTGGTGGCTGAGCAGCGTCCTGCTGTTCCTGGCGGGCGCGTCGCTCATCGTCGTGTTTTCGATGACGACGTCGCTGGTGCAGCTCATTGCGCCCGACGAGATGCGCGGGCGCGTCGTGAGCATCTACATGGTGGCGTTCCGCGGCGGCATGCCGCTCGGCAGCCTGGCCAGCGGCTACTTCGCCGAGCGGTCGTCGGCGCCGACGGTGCTCGCCGTCAACGCCGTGCTGCTCCTGCTCGTGACGCTCGTGTTCCTCACCCGCCCCCGCGGCGTCAGAGACCTGTAGGAGGGGTCACATCTTTCTTCATCACATTCTGCACGCTCTGACCCCCTCCGCCCCCGCTCCATCGCGGTGGCAGCGCGCGTTCTCGGCGCTCAGATCAAACCGTGAATCCTGCGTACCGCATCCTGCGCGTGCGCGCCGTCGACGACGAGGCTGATGCTGCACTCCGACGAGCCCATCGCGATGGCGAGCACGTTGATCGATCCCTCGCCGACGGCCGTGAAGATCCGGCCCGCGATGCCCGGCGTGGTGAGGATGGCGGCCCCGACCACCGTGACCACCACGACGCCGGGCGTGGCGAAGATGCGTTCGATGTCGCGTCGCACCAGTTCGTGCTCGAAGCCCTTCCGCAGCTCGTCGAGCACGCGCGCTTCGGCCGATTCGGGCACCACGAAGCAGATGCTCTGCTCGGATGACGACTGCGAGATCATCGGCACGCTCGTGCCGGTGCGCGCGACCGCGCCGAACGCGCGGGCCGCGATGCCCGGGACGCCGAGCATGCCCCGCCCGGCGATCGTCACCAGGCTCTGCCGGCTGATGGAGGTCACGCCGCGCAACTGCAGCTGGTCGGCCCCGGCCGGCGCCTCGACGGTGGCGACGACGAGCGTGCCGGGATGCCCGGGGTTGAACGTGTTCTTGATCCGCAGCGGGATGCCGCGCTCGATCGCCGGCAACGTCGTCTTCGGATGGAGGACCTTGGCGCCGAAATAGGCGAGTTCCGACATCTCGAGATACGAGACCTGCTCGAGCGTGCGTGCGTCGGTGACCACGCGCGGGTCGGCGGTCAGCACGCCGTCCACGTCGGTGTAGATCCAGACTTCGTCCGCATCGAGGGCCGCGCCGAGGATGGCCGCGCTGTAGTCGCTGCCGCCGCGTCCGAGCGTCGTCACCACGCCCGCGGCGGTCGAGCCGACGAAGCCCGTGATGACCGGCACCGTGCCGGCCGTCAACATCGGCACGACGCGCGCCTGCGAGAGCCGGCGTGTTTCGTCCGCATCCGGCACCGCCGACTGGAACTCCGCGTCGGTGCGCACGATGTCGGCCGCGTCGACGGGGGCGGATCCGATGCCCTGCGCGCGGATGGCGCCGGCCAGCAGGTGGATCGACAACCGTTCGCCCAGCGACGCGATGGCGTCCATCGCGCGCGGGGAGGCCTCGCCGAGCACGGCCAGCGCCTCGGCCAGCCGCTGCAGGTCGCCCAGGCGCTGGTCGATGGCGCTGGTGATCGACGTGCGCTCGTGGTCGTCGGTGAACAGCGACGCAATCGCGTCGGTGTGTTTGGTACGGATGGCCGTGGCGAGTTCGAGGAAGCGTCCGAGCTGCGCGCCCGCGGCCGCCTGCGCGGCGCTGAGCAACAGGTCGGTGACGCCGCTCATGGCCGACGTGACGACGACGACCTCGTGACCGGCACGGTGCAGGTCGGTCGCGATGCGCGCCGCCTGCGTGATGGCATCGGCGGAGCCGACAGAGGTGCCGCCGAACTTGATGACCAGACGTGACACAGCTGAACCTTTCAGGAAGAGGGGGTCACATCTTTCTTCATCACATTTCGCACGATCTGTCCCCACCCGGTGGGCGGAGGGGCGGGGGCAGAGCATGCAAATGGTGATGAAGAAAGATGTGACCCCGCCTTGTCAGTGTAGGGGCCTGAAATCGACCGATTCCGTGCAAGTCGGTCATATGGCGTGGTAGGCTGCGTGCCTCGCGTTCCATGACGTTTCCGGCCTATCTCGAACTGTTCGGCGCCAGGCTCCATCCCCACGTCGTCTTCGAGACGCTCGCCTACTTCCTTGGCTTCCGCGCCTACCTGTGGTTGCGGCGACGGCAGGCCGACGACATCCCCGGCCCGACCCGCTGGTGGGCCATCACCGCGGCCGCGCTGGGCGGCGCCGTCGGCAGCAAGATCCTGGCGTGGCTCGAGGATCCCGCGGCGCTGCAGGCGCAGTGGACGGATCCCGCGTTCCTGATGGCGGGAAAGACCGTCGTCGGCGGATTGCTTGGCGGCCTGGTGGCCGTCGAGGTGGCAAAGGCCCTGCTCGGCGAGCGGCGCTCGACCGGTGACCTGTTCGCCGTTCCGCTGGCGATCGGGATGGCCATCGGCCGCATCGGATGCTTCCTGACGGGATTGTCGGATCACACCTACGGGCTCGAGACGACGCTCCCGTGGGGGGTGGATTTCGGCGACGGCGTTGCACGACACCCGACGCAGGTGTACGAACTGGTGTTCCTCGTCGCGCTCGCCGCGTGGCTCGTGCGGCTCGGGGCGCGCCGGCCGCGACGCGGCGACGTGTTCAAGGCGTTCATGGTGGCCTACCTGGGCTTCCGCCTCGCGGTCGATGCGGTGAAGCCGGGCGTGGCGCTGCTCGGCCTCACGGCGATTCAGTGGGCGTGTGTCGCCGGGTTGCTCTACTACCTTTCCGACATCGTGTACTGGATGCGGGCCGGATTCGAGGGGAGTCGTGAAGGTGACACCGCCATCGGCACCGCCTAGCGGGCCATCGTTCAAGCAGGCATTCGGGCTGATCGCGGCGGCCTCGTTGCTGCTGTCGTCGACCTGCTTCGGCGCATTCGGCATCGGCAGCGTGCTCACGGGGACGGCCGGCGACGTGATCGTGCCGTTCATCCTGCTCGCCGGGCTGATTGGGCTCGTCGGCCTGATGATCGGCGTGGGTGCGTTGATCGGGCGGATGTTCAGGCGCGGCCTCGGCACGGTGGCGCCATCGGTGACGAACGTGGGAGGCCCGCCGCGTGTGGCTGGCGACGACGCAGCGGTCGTGCCGTCGCGGCCGACCTATGGCCAGGCGTCGTTGCTGTTCCTGGCGGGCACGCTCGTCTTCCTCTCGACCTGCTTTGCCGTCGTCGACAATGGCGGTCGGCGGGCGTCACTGCCCTGGCTGTCGACCGCGTTGCTGGTGCTGGGGATGCTCGCGGCGCTCTGGGGATTCCTCGAGATGGTGGCCCGGTTGCTCGCGCTGGTCCGCGGGCGTCGAGCCGCGGCGGCGGTGGCATCCGACGCGCCGGCGGGCGCCGCGGGGCCCGAGGCATGAGCAGCCGCGTCCGCCCGTACCTGTTCTACGACGTCGCCATCTCGATCTGCTCGACCTGCTACCGCAAGGTCGAGGGCAAGATCGTCTTCCAGGACGACAAGGTGTTTCTGTTGAAGGCGTGCCCCGAGCACGGGCCCGAGCGCGTGCTGGTGGCTGACGATGTCGAGTACTACCGGCGCGCCCGCGAGGTCTTCATCAAGAAGCCCGAGATGCCCGATCACTTCAACACGCCGGTGAAGTGGGGCTGCCCGTACGACTGCGGCCTGTGCAGCGACCACGAGCAGCACTCGTGCCTGACGCTGCTCGAGATCTGTGACTTCTGCAACCTGCGCTGCCCGGTGTGCTACGCGAGCAGCGGACCCGAGCGCCAGCAGTTCCGGTCGATCGACGAGGTCACGCGGATGCTCGACGCGATCGTCCGCAACGAGGGCCAGCCCGACGTCGTGCAGATCTCGGGAGGGGAGCCGACGCTGCACCCGGAGTTCTTCCGCGTGCTCGACATGTGCAAGGCGCGGCCCATCCGTCACCTGATGCTGAACACCAACGGCGTGCGGATCGCGAAGAGCGCAGAGTTCGCCGGGCGGCTCGCGGGCTACATGCCCGACTTCGAGGTCTACCTGCAGTTCGACTCGTTCGAGGAAGGCGCGCTGCGCGAGATGCGCGGCGAAGACATGCGCGAGGTGCACGAGCAGGCGCTCGCGCGGCTCAACGCGCTCGGGATCTCGACGACGCTGGTGGTGACGTTGAAGCGCGGCGTCAACGATCACGAGATCGGGAAGATCATCGACTTCGCGCTGACGCAGCCGTGCGTGCGCGGTGTGACGCTGCAGCCCGTGCAGCACGCGGGACGGACGGAGCACTTCGATCCGGCGCGCGATCGGCTGACGCTGACCGAGGTGCGCCGCAAGATCCTCGAGCAGACGCGCGTGTTCCGCCCCGAGGACATCGTCCCCGTGCCGTGCCATCCCGACGCGCTGGCGATGGCCTATGCGCTGAAGATCGGCGAGAAAGTCCAGGCCCTCACGGGCCTGATCGATCCGCAGATCCTGATCGAGGGCGGCCGCAACACGATCGTCTACGAGCAGGACGAGGCCGTGCACGCGGGGTTCGTGAAGCTGTTCGCGACGAACCACTCGCCGGCGTCGAGCGTGGGCGCGCTGCGTGACCTGCTGTGCTGCCTGCCGACGATCGCGGCGCCGACCGACCTGGGCTACGCGAACCTGTTCCGGGTGCTGATCGTGCAGTTCATCGACGCGCACGCGTTCGACGTGCGGTCGGTGAAGAAGAGCTGCATCCACATCGTGCATCCCGACGGGCGGCTGATTCCGTTCGACACCTACAACCTGTTCTACCGTGACCACCTCGAGTCCGAGGTGCTGGCGCCACTCAGGGCACGATCGGCGCGGTGACGATGTCGATCGCGGGGACGGCCGTTCGACTGGGTATGGTGGCGGTCGAAGCGGGCGTGTGCCTGTTGGCGCGCCAGGTGTGATGGTTGCGCCGGTGGTCGATTCGACCGTCGGCAGAGGAGGGGGCAATGGATGACACGGCAGTTCCGACGACCATCGACGACTACATCGCGGAGTCGCCGGAGGTCGTGCGGCCAATCCTCGAGGAGATCCGCCGGGTCATCAGGCTCGCGGCGCCCGATGCGACCGAGGTGATCAGCTACCGCATGCCGGCGTTCAAGGGGCGCGGCATCCTGGTCTACTTCGCGGCGTTCAAGGCGCACATCGGGATCTTTCCCCCGGTGTCGGGCGAACCGGCGCTCGAGCGCGCCATCGCGCCGTATGCCGGGCCGAAGGGGAACCTCAAGTTCCCGCTCGACCGCCCGATGCCGTACGACCTCATCGAACGGATCGTGCGGTTGCGCGTGCTGCAGGACGCCGCGAAGGCGTCGGCGCGATCGGCGACATCGGCGACGACGCGACCGGCCGCGACACGGCGCGCCGCCGCCAAGAAGAAGCGCTGAGTCGCGCCTCCGACGACGGGAGCGAATATCAGGCGAAGATTCTTCTTGACCGGCGGCGGTTGTCGAGCGAATATACGGCGAAACGCTGTTCGTGCCCCTTTCCACGGGCACTTTCTGACAGGTCTTCGCCATGGCTGCCTCTGCGCTGGCTCGTTCCACCGTCGAATCCCTCCTCCGCGAGCGTCGTCTCGACCGCACGCTGACCACGAGTGCGCCCCTGGTGTCGCGCGAGATCGCGACGATGCCGAGCGGGGTGCCGTCGCTCGACGTGCGGCTGGGCGGGGGATGGCCGAAGGGGCAGTGGTCCGAGGTCGTGGGGCCGCGCTCGTCGGGGCGGAGCTGGACGCTGGCGCAGGCGATGGCGCAGGCCACGCAGCGCGGTGAGCTGGTGGCCCTGATCGACGCGTTCGACACCTGGGATCCGACGGCCGTGGCCGCGTGCGCGCCCGACTGGGGACGCTGGCTATGGGTGCGCGGGATGTCGATGGCCGCCGGCGGCCCGGCGAGTGCCGCGGGCGAGAAGACCCTGGCGACCCAGGCGGTCGATCGTGCGCTGAAGGCGGCGGCGATGCTGCTGCAGGCCGGTGGGTTCGCGATGGTGGGGCTCGACCTGAGCGAAGCGCCGCAGGCGGTGATTCGCGCGCTGCCCTTCACGACGTGGCTGCGCCTGCAGCGGATGCTCGAGGGGCACGACACGGTCGGCGTGTTGCTGGCGGCCGAGCCGACGGCGCGGAGCGCTGAAGGGGTGTCGGTGCAGTTGCACGCGGCCGAGGCGTGCTGGTCGGGGAGCGACGATCGGTCGCGGTACCTGGCAGGCTGCGACGTGCGCGGTCGCGTGGCGCATGCACGCCGGGCGTTGCGCTCGGATGACGGCTTCACGCTGACCACGCCGATGCGGCGGGCGGGGTGATGGCGATGCACGCGGAGCCCGGCCTGGCGCGCCTGCGTGCAGTGGCCCTCCCCGCCGCCGCGCGTGCAGAGACGCCGCTGCACGTGCCCTGGCACCTCTCCTCTTTCTCGACGCCTGTGCCCGATACGACGCACGCGCCCGTGACCGTTCGCCCCGAACCGGTGTTCGTGTGCCTGCGGTGCGTGCGCGTGGCGACGGCCCCCGGCGTCAGGGCGCCGCAGGCCACGGGGCAATCGGTCGTGGGGCCCAGCGGGCCCGGGGCTGTCGTGGACGACGGGCAGGCCGCGGGCGAAGCGGTGGGGACGCTGGCGGATCTCGCTGGCGATTACTCGCCGCGCGTCGAGACGCTCACGCCCGATCTCGTTGTCTTCGATGGCAGCGGCGTGCGGCGGTTGTTCGGTGGGCGTCATGCCCTGGCGCAGCAGGTCTACGACATGCTGCAGCGGCGCGGGTGGCGCGGGGCGGTCGGCATCGCGTCGACGCGGACCGCGGCCATGGCCGTGGCGTTGTCGGCCGACGGGATGCACGTGGTGGCGCGCGGACGCGAGGGGGCGACGCTGGCGCCGTTGACCGTGGGGCTGTTGCCGGCCCTCGATTCCACGAGCGCGCCGCCGGTGTCGCTCGATGCGCGCGCGCGCGTGCCCGGCGCGCGGCATCACTTCAGGCTGGCGCCGGTGCCGGTCGACGGCGTCTTGCCGGCTGCACAGGCGTCGGCACCCGAGGCCGAGGCGCTCGTGGCGACGCTGGTGCGCTGGGGGATTGCCTCGCTAGGGCAGTTTGCGCGGCTGCCGGCCGCCGACGTGCTATCGCGCGTGGGAGCGATCGGGCCGCGGTGGCAGCGCCTGGCGCGCGGCGAAGACCTGCGCCCGCTGGTGCGCGACGAACGCGACGAGCCCTACGAGGGCACGCACGTGCTCGACTGGCCCGTCGAGGGCCTCGAGCCGCTGTCGTTCGTGGTGGCGCGCGTGATCGATCCGTTGTGCGTGCGGCTCGAGCAGGGCGACCGCGGCGCGGTGGCGGTGCATACGATGCTGCGACTCGTGACGAAAGAGATGCATACCCGCCAGCTGCAGGTGCCGTCGCCGATGCGCGATCCAAAGGTGCTGCGAACGCTGGTGATGCTCGATCTCGAGGCGCATCCGCCGTCGGCGGGCATCGATGCGGTGACGGTGACGTTCGAGCCGGCGCCGTTCAGGCAGGCGCAGCACTCGCTGCTGGTGAAGCCCCTGCCGCCGCCCGACGCGATTGCCACGATCACCGCGCGCCTCACGGCGTTGATGGGCGAGGGCAAGGTCGGGTCGCCCCAGGTCATCGACAGCCATCGACCGGGGGCGATGCGCATGGTGCCGTTCACGCCCGAACATCCGGTGGCGCCCGAGCCCGTGCCGATGCCGAGCGCGGCCGCGAGTCCGCTGGCGGCGGCGATCCGCACGCTGCCGATCGACGGCGCGGATCGGCGCGTGGCCCCCGTGGGCACGCTGCTGCGCCGGTTCCGCCGTCCCGTGGCGGCGCGCGTGCGCGTGGATGGCGCGGGGCGTCCGGCGCACGTGTCGGCACCGCTGGCGGGCGTGCGCGGCGGCGGCGTCACGCGTTGGGCTGGGCCGTGGAAGACGTCGGGCGAGTGGTGGCGCGTCGAGACGCTGCGCGGGAAGGCCGGCATGCCCGGCTGGGACCGCGACGAGTGGGACGTCGCCCTCGACGACCAGGTCATCTACCGCGTGATGCGCGATCGGGCGAGCGATCGGTGGTTTGTCGAGGGATATTGGGATTGAGGTCCGTTCGGCGCGGAATGTCCCGGCGACTGGCGCCCTGTGTCGGGGCGTATCATGATCCGCGTGGTGACGCGGTGTTGTCTGTTGGTTGTGCTCTTCTACCAGGCGTTCCTGGCGCCCGGAGCACGTGCCGACGCGCCGGACCTCCCCAGCGGCGCTCGGACGCAGTGGGTCGTGGACGAGCCCGAAGAAATCGTGAGCTATCTCGCGTTCGATCCGGCAGGCGTGCGTCCGCGGCTCCCGGCAGGTCTCCGGTTCATCAGCATCGAGGAACTCGCGGCCGGCGGAGTCGCGTGGGCCAGGGCTTTCCTTGTGCAGTACCCCCGCAAGTCGCAATGGGGCGTCTCATTTCTCGAGTTCGTTCGTATGCGGACCTTCGCCATCGACGGACGTGCGCCCGAATGGCCACCGAAGGGCGCCGCCGTACTCTGGCTCGCCCGAGTGGCCCCCTCGGAGCCCACCGCTGATCTCGGTCCCGGCCGGCCATATCTGATCCTCGACTTCTGGATTCCCGACCGAGCCTATGCCGACTACATGCGGGGAAAGGGCTACTACGCGACCTATGGCGACGCGACGTTCCAGCGGAGCGCAGCGGGGCGTTGGTCGGGATCCCTGGCAGTCGAGGGACTCGACATCACCGCCGACTGCCTGCCGACGGGTCCCGTCACCGGGGGAGTCGGCTCGGCCGGAATGCAGGCCTTCTTCCCGCCGGGCTCATCAGCCATCGCCGACGTCGTCCGCGTCGCGTTCGCCGGGCACCGCGAGCAGGCGTGCGAGACGGCACGGTCCTGGACGTTCCGTGGGCGACACCCGCTCGCGAGCAGCATCGCCCTGGGTGCGCCGACGTTCCAGTTCGGATACCACCTGAGGGGCGGCACGTATCCACATCGACGCCCGTAGACCGAGGCCGACACCCGAGCCACGTCCGCCTTCGATCGGCACCTGGCGAAGATCGATGGTGCGCAGCGGCGCTGACTCGCCCCGAACCCCTACGCCAGTCGCCTCAAGCGGGCCGTGACGATCCGGCTCGACGAAGCCACCCTCGAAGACTTCAGGAGAGTGACGGCGCCTCGACGGATGTTCCTGCGCCGCATCAGCTGGGCGCGGCCTCCTCGCGAGGCCGTCTGCCAGCAGCGGAACCCGCGTGACGACTCCTACCGTGCCGCGCCCGTTCCCGATGTCGCCCCGAGGAACCGGGCAAACCACGCGACGTTGGCGCGCGCGGCATCGAGGGTCATCTTGGGTTCGGTGAAGCCGTGCGGCTGGCGCGGATAGACGGTCATCTTCGTCGTCACGCCCTGGCGCTTCAGCACGGTGTAGAACTCGTAGCCCTGCGAGATCGGCACGCGGACGTCGGCCTCGCCGTGCTGGATCAACGTCGGCGTCGAGACGCCCTTCGCGTTGAGCACGGGAGAGTGCGCGCGCCAGAGCTCGAAGGTCTCCCACGATTCACCCTTGAAGTAGCTGGGAATGAAGCCCGGGATGTCGGCCGTCCCCGTGAAGCTCACGAGGTTCGTCACCGCGGCGCCAGCCGAGGCCGCCTTGAAGCGCTTCGTCTGCGTCACGATCCACGACGTCATGAAGCCGCCGTAGCTCCATCCCATGACGCCGAGCCTGTCGGCGTCGGCGACCCCCAGGCCGATGACATGGTCGACTCCGGCCATGAGATCGCGGAAGTCGCCGCCGCCCCAGTCGGCCAGGTTGGCATAGCGGAAGCTTCGCCCGTATCCGCTGCTCCCGCGCGGGTTCACGCGCAAGACGGCATAGCCGTCCGCCGCGA
>JAEUQQ010000355.1 GCA_016789685.1 Acidobacteriota bacterium
GGTCTTCACCTCCATGACGACCGTGTTGACGTTGGCAGTGGCGAGCCGATCGACGAACGCGCGCACCGACGCCTCGGTGGTGCCCGCGTCGCGCGGGTGCGCCCACACGGCGCGCCCTTTCAGCGAGGGGGCGGCGGTCGCGACGACCGCGAACGCGAGCGAGGCGATCGTCGCCGTCGCCAGGGCAGCAAAGCGGTGGATGGTACGCATGTGCGTGGCTCCCTTCGCTCTGTCGGATGGTCAGTCTGCGCGCCGTGCGGCCCGCACCAGGAACCAGGTGATGGCCGCGAAGGCCGCGAGCCCCACCAGTTCCCCTGCGAGACCATCGAGGCGCGCCGGCATCGAGCGCGGAGCGACGCGTGCCGCGACCAGGCCGGCGACGAGCACGCCCGCGAGGCCTTCGCCTGCCACGAGACCCGACGCCGCCAGCACGCCCGGTTCGCCCGCCGCCGCCGCGGCCCCCGCGCGCTTCCGGTCGTACAACGCGCGGATGCAGCCGCCGAGATAGATCGCCGCCATGCTCGACAGGGGCAGGTAGACGCCGATCGCAAACGACAGCGGCGAGATGCCGCACAGCCACGATCCGATCGACAGTCCGCCGCCCGACAGCACGAGGCCCCACGGCAACGCGCCCGAGAGCACGCCTTCGACGATCGTCTTCATCAAGGTCGCCTGCGGTGCCGGGATGTCACGCGAGCCGAACGTGTACGCGTGGCCGAGCAGCAGCACCGTCCCCGCGACGGCCCAGCAGGCCACCGACGCGCCGATGAGCTGCCCGAACTGCTGCCGCGAGGGCGTGGCGCCCACCAGGTACCCGGTCTTCAGATCCTGCGAGATGTCGCCGGCCTTCGACGCGGCCACCGTCACGATCGTGCCGACGGTCAGCACGGCCGCCTGCGCGGCGGTGTCGGTCCAGCCCAGGGCCGCGAAGATCGAGGCGATCCCCAGCAGCGTGACGAGCGCCATCCCCGACGTCGGGTTCGACGACACGCCGACGATCCCGACGATCCGCGAGGCGACGGCCACGAACATCAGCCCGAACACGGCGACGCCGGCGGCGCAGATCGCCCGCGCGAGCGGGCCCATGTTGCCGGCAAACACCCCCGGCACCAGTGCCGCGATGAGGACCACGAGGACGATGGCCCCCACGACGAACGTGCCGGGAAGTCGCGTTCGGTTGAGGGGGTCGCCGTCTCGGCGGTGCCCGACGCGGTGCGGATGTTCCGCGCGACCGCGGCAAACGCGCTCGTCATCGTGGGGAGGTTCTTCGCGACCGTCATGATGCCGGCCGTGGCGACGGCGCCTGCGCCGATGTAGCGGACGTAGCGCGCCCAGATCTCACCGGCCGTCATGTCGGCCACGAGCTTCGTGGTCTCGGGATAGAGCGGCACGGTGCTGCTGCCACCGAGCCACGCGATGAGCGGCGTGAGCACGAGCGCCGACACGACCGACCCGGCGACCAGGACGCCCGACTGCTTGTAGCCGAGGATGAACCCGACGCCGATCAGGGCGGGCGCCAGCTCGATGGCGAGTTCACCCTTGGGGAGTCCCGGCACGGCGACGTGCAGGGCCGAGGGCACGAGGAACAGCAGGGCGAGGCCGATCTTGATGGCGGCCCCGACGCCCATCCCGCGGAAAATCCAGACGCTCGACCGGCTCTCGCCGGTGGTGGCGCGCAGTACCTCGGCGCAGGCCGTGCCTTCCGGGTAGGGAAGTTCGTCCTTGGCATCGACGATCAGCAGCCGTCGCAGCGGGATCATCGCGGCGAGCCCGAGGATCGCGCCGAGGTACGACAGGACGACGACCTGCAGGTAGGGCGGGATGACGCCCCACATGAACAGGGCGGGGATGGTGAAGATCGTGCCGCTGGCGAGCGAGGTCGAGGCCGAGCCGATCGTCTGCGAGAGATTGGCCTCGAGGATCGTGCCCTTCTGGCCGATGGCGCGGAACAGCGCGACGGTCATGACCGCGGCCGGAATCGAGGCCGACACCGTGAGGCCGACGCGCAGGCCGAGATAGGCGTTGGCCGCGCCGAAGACGATGCCGAGCAGGACGCCGGCGACAACGGCCTTGACGGTGAACTCGCCGAGCGGGAGGTCGGCGGAGGCGTGCTGGGCGCTCATGCAGGCTCCTGGAAGCGCAGGCGTGCAGGACGAAGAGGCGTCGAGCGGAGTCCGGCGCGTGTGCCGCCGCCGGAAGCGGGCGTAGTCTACACCGTCGGCCGCGGTTGGTTGGGGGCGTTGGCCTGGTCCACGTTGGCGGTCGGAGGATAGACGTCGCCGCCGAGCTGGGCCATGATGAGGCGGCTTCCGCCAACTCACATGCGCATACCGGTCATCTGCAGTCTTGCCCTCACGGCATTCGTCGCGATGGGGCGTCCGCCTGACGCCTCGGCGCAGCCAACGATTCCCGACCAGCCGCCGGCGGTGGTGCCCCCCGCCGCGGCGCCGACCTGGTCGATGGGCCAGCCGCCCATCTACACCTGGCAGACGGGTCTGCTCATCGACACGCAGCGCCCCGCGGCGCTCGGCCTGTTTGGCGTGCAGAAAGACCTGCTCAGCCCGATGGTGGGGCTGGCGGCGCTGCGCGTCGAGGGCGTGCTCGGCGGGTCAGAGGGGCATGTCGAGGGCGGGGGGCGCCTGCTCTTCGTGAGTCCGGTCGGGCGCCTGCATGCCGGGATCGACGTGGATGCCCGGTCGGGAGATGCCGACTGGCTGGTCGGCCTCGACCTCAACGTTCGCCGTGGCGGCGTCGTGGGGCGCGGCACCAGGCTCCGCATCGACTGGATGCCCTGGCGCGACAACACCGTGCTCGCCGGGGTGCACGTGCCGCTTGGAGGGCGAGCCGGCACGACCCGGCCGCGCACCGATCGTGTCAGGTTTCCGCGCGCCGCAGCCGCATGGCCCACGGCCGCCCGCGTCGATCTTGCGGCACCGCGCCGCGAGTTCCGGGCCGCCGCCGAGGCGCTCACGCGGTTGGTCCTGCCCCTGCGGAGCCGCCTTGGCGGCGATGCGCGCGACGCCGTCGCCGAGGATGTCGCGGCGGTTAGCGCGCTCGGCGCGCCCGACGATCTGGCGCAGCGCATGGTCCGCGGCTGGACGCAGTTGTTCGCGGTGGCGCTGTCGGCCGGCGGCCCTCCCGCAGACGCCGTGGTCTCGCGTGTCGCGACGCGCGCGCGGCGCATCATCCTCGAGGACGTGCTGCTGCCGTTCGGCGGCATGTTCGCGCAACGCCGCACGCCGGCGACGCTGGCGTACTACGGGCCGCCGGCCGCGCGGCGCTTCGAGGCGGAACTTGCGGCCATGGCCGACCTCGCGCCGGCGCAGCGCACGGCCGCGGCAGCGGCCTTTGCCGCGGCCATCGACGAACTCGACGGCGTCCGTGCCGGTATCCGCGCGGTGTGGCACAGCGATCGGCGCGTGTTCGTGCCGCTGCAGCTGGCCCTTCCGCCCGACGAGAGTGACACACAGGCCGAACTCGACGCCCTGATCGAGCGCGCGACCGGGAACCAGGTCATCGACGGCAACCGCATCTACTACGTGCTCAACGAGGCGTTCCAGTTCGAGTTCATGCGCGCCGTGCGCAAGGCCGAGCAGTACCACGTCCTCTGGATCCACGACGTGCGCGGCCTCGGCGACGTGCCACAGGTCGACAAGGTCTCGGCCATGCACGTGCACGAGTACCTGCAGGCCCTCACCACCCGCGTCCGCACGTACGACGAGGTTGGCCGCCTGCCGCAGTACTTCATCGTCCTCGACCAGTTCTACTACCAGGCCAACAACGGCCGGCTGTGGATGAACATCCTCGAGGATCCCCTGGGGCGCACGATCACGCTGCCAGACGCAAGCGCTGCCGAGCAACGCGTCCTGCGCGCGGCGCAGCAGGAGCTGCGCGACGCGGTCGCCGCGTCACGCCGGCTGCAGGCCGGTCGTGCGCAGCACGGCGAGGCGTGGCTCCGCGGGCTCGTCAAGGTGCACGTCAACATCACGCACCCCTCGGACTTCTCGTTCTGGGCGCCTGGCCTGATCAAGATCGCCGGCGTGCCCGACAACCTGATGCGCGACCACCGCAAGATCGTCTTCTACGACATCACCGAGGATGACCCCTACCGTGGCGAGGTGGTCTTCAGCGGGATGGGGCTCGGCGAGTGGTATGCCGGGCCCACCTGGGAGGATCGCGCGCTGATCGTCGAAGGGCCCGCCGCGCTCGCGGTCAAGGGGGCCCTGCGGCGCGTGTTCGAGCGGCAGCGCATCCCGACGAACACGTTGCCCGAGGTGTTCCAGGCCCGGCCGCTGGCACCTGACTACGCGGCGCGCGTCGAGGCCGAGCGCCGCCGGGCCGAGGCGGGCGTGATCCCGCCGGCGCGCGCGATGCAGGCCCACAACGACGTGGGCTACGGCGACAAGAAGGCCAGCGTCGTGAAGGCGCTGCTGGCGAGCCTGATGCCGCGGGGCACGGTCATCATCTCACCCGACTCGCTGTGGGAAGACGCGCTGCTCGGGTCGCTGCTCATGGGCAGTGCCCTCAGGGGCTGCCGCGTGATGGTCATTGCCCCCGATATCGACAACGCACCGGGCACGGCGTGGCCCGTGCTCGCGCGCATGCACATGGTCTTCAGCCGGTTGCTCGCGCTGTCGAAGGGGCTCGACGCGCGCATCACCGCCGAGGGCGGCCTCTTCAAGGTCGGCTTGTTCAGCGAGGAGTCCGAGGTGGGCGACCAGGCGGGCCGCATGCACGAGATCCGCCGGAATCTCGGCGCCGCATCGGAGTGGTTCGCGAAACTGGCGCCCTTCGATCGTGCCGGGCTCGATCAGTGGTCGGCCCAGGCCGAAGCCTTGTCGCGGCAGCGTCCGGCCCAGTACCTCGCCAGGCCGAGCAAAGCGATGCGCCCCAAGCTCCACATGAAGGGCTTTTACGCCGCAAGCGCCAGCGGATGGGACGGGCTGTTCGACCACCCCGAGATGATGACGACGGTCATGGAGTACCAGGACCAGCGGAGCCGCCAGGTGAGCGCCGATCGAAATGCCGAGGTCGATGTGCGCGCCGTGCCGCGCGCGGTCTGGGCGGCGCGCAAGCGCCTGCTCGCGGCGCATGACGCGACGTTGACGCCCGAGCAGCGGGCCCGCGTCGTCTTCTACATGCAGATCGGGTCGTACAACATGAACGATCGCAGCATGCTGCTCGATGGCGAAGTCGCGATGACCGTCGCCGGCCCCGCAGCCACGACCGGCATGCTCGACTTCCTGACCATCGCCGGCCTCTCGAAATGGGTCGACCACCAGGAGCAGATCGACGCGATGATTCCGCCGCCGTCGGCGCTCCACCGCTTGCTGGCGCGCTGGGCACGGAGCCTGCTGTAGCGGGGGCGATGGCGCGCCGGACGCCGGACGCCCCGTTCGGGGCGGCGATGGCGTGGAACCCGCATCGTCGCGGGCTCCACGCGTGAGGGTGCGCTACTTCTTGCGGAGGATCTCGTCGAGCAGGAGGTAGCGCTGGCGCGTCTCGGGGGCGGCCTGCGACGTGGCGTCGAGGTGCATGAACGAGAAGTTGCTCTCGGGGCCGAAGGCGGGCCAGGTCGGCAGGCCCGCGCCATTCGGATTGCCGCTCTTGATGAAGTTGGCGAAGAACGACTCCATCACCTCTGACAGCGCGTAGTCGGCCGGCTGCCACGCGTAGTGGGTGTTGGTCGCCAGGTTGCCGAGCGCGTACTCGATCTCGGCCGAGTGCACCGCACCTCGCCACGCGGGCGGCGCCGCGGCGGCCGTGGCGTTCGTGATGATGCCGCCGGCCGTGCCCGGCGTCTGGTTGGCGGCGCCGAGGAACTTCGGTCGCGGGCGCGAGAAGAACCAGCGGTACACCGGCTTGCCGCTCGCCTTGCGGTGTCCCTCGCTGACGCGCCACATGTTGTAGCCCATGCCCTGATCCGTCGCCAGCGTCATCGCGGCGTCGAGCACGTCGGCCTCGCCGCGGCCGGCGGGCGCAGGGTAGAGCGCGAGCACACGATCCGCGTTGGCGCCAAAGGCCTTGCGAACGGCGGCGACGTAGCCATCTGGCGTCGCGGGCTGATCGCCGAGCAGCGACTTCGGCGTGCGGTCTTCAGACACCCAGCCGATCAGCAGGGGCACCTTTGCCAGTTGCCCGGCGTCGACGTAGTCGATCAGGTCGTGCGCGGGGATCTGGTGGCCGTCGGCGACGGCTTCGAACCGGGTGAACGCAGGCTGGGCCGTCAGCCCCAGGATCTTCGTCGCCGGCATGGCGCGCAGGTCCTTCAGCGACGCGGCGCCCGCGGCCGCCATGAAGGCGGTCCCGTGCTTCTCGCCGTCGGCCAGCGACGGTGGTCGCGTCGCCTGGATCATGCTGCCGCTCTCCATGATCGCTCCGGCGAACAGGCCGCGCGCAAGCGGAGAGATCAACTGCACCGACACCGAGCGCGAGCCAGCCGACTGCCCGGCGATCGTGACGCGTGCCGGATCGCCGCCAAAGGCCGCGATGTTGGCCTGCACCCACGTGAGCGCGGCCGTCTGGTCGAGGAAGCCGTAGTTGCCCGACGCGTGGTACGGCGCTTCGGCCGTCAGCTCGGGATGGGCGAGGAAGCCGAATACCGTGAGCCGGTAGCTGATCGTCACCGAGACGACGCCCTTCGACGCCATGCTCTCGCCGTCGTAGCGCAACTCCGAGCCATCACCGGCCATCAGGCCGCCGCCGAAGAAGTAGACCAGCACCGGCAGTTTCTCGGTCGCCGCCTTCGCAGGCGTCCACACGTTGAGGTAGAGGCAGTCCTCGCTCATCCCGGTGTTGCGGAACTCCATGTCGCCGAAGATGGGGCGCTGCATGCAGCTGTGCGCGAACTCGACGGCCTTGCGGACCCCGGTCCAGTCCTTCGCGGGCTGCGGCGCCTTCCAGCGCAGGTCGCCCACCGGCGGCGCGGCGAACGGGACGCCCCGAAAGACGCGGATGCCCGCCTTCGTCGTCGTACCCTCGATGACACCGTTTGCGGTCTTGACCTGGTCGGCGGCCCCGTGCGCGGGGGCAACCGCAGTCAATGTCGCGATCGTGCAGATGGCGATCCCGATCCTGTGCAGTGACATCACACGCCTTCTCCGTTCGTTGAAGCATGATCACGGATCGCGCATCGCGCGTCCGGCGCCGAACAGCGTATCGCCACCGCGCCGCGGGGCGGTGCCGACTGGCGACACCAGCGTCCGGCTCGTAACAAAGTGCGGGCCCCGCGGCGGCCGCCCGCGAGGTACTGCGGCGTCGCGCCCTGCGATTCGCAGCTCCCCGAGTTGGCGCCCATGGTGCCGCACGCCAGTCGGTGCCTTCATCACTTCTTCACAGGAGCTTCAGCGACCCTTCACGACACCTCAGCATTGCGGCGCTACGATCCCGTCCATCAACTACTCGAGCCGCGCGCCAGCACGAGACACCGTGAGCGTTCGGCGATGGGGAGCGGGCTGGGGCGGCCGTGGGGGGGCCACGACGCGACGGCCGGCTCGGTGCAGGAGGGGACGGCAATGGCTGCAGGTCGCTGGATGGGAACGGGGCTCCTGGCGGTGGTGGCGGGCTTCGTGGGTGTGGCGTCAACGGCTGCCGCGCCATGCGGGACGTTCGCGTCGCCCACATCGTGCTCGCTGACGGTGAACGGGACGACAACCTACACCGCGTCGAATTTCACGCTGGTCAACACGACGGGCTCGGGTGGGGGCAACGTCTACGACGCCGCAGACATCGGTATCGACATCTTCGACGCCGGAGGCGGCATTGGCGGACTCACGTTTACCAAGGCCGCCAGCGGCCCGACGCCCGGGTCGGTCTTCTTCGTGAACCCGGGTCAGACGTCGGGGTTCCTCTTTTCGTACGATCTCGCGTTGACGGCGGCGCAGCCGGGGACGGCGACCTTCGGGACGGGCTTCCAGGTCGCCATGACCCAGTCGAACGCGCTGAACGGGCTGGCGACCCTCCAGGGCATCGTCAGCGGTTCGCCGGGCGTTTCGTGCGTCGCGTCCTCCAGCGCCCCGGCGAACAACTGCGCGTTGCCAGCCGCGGTGGTCGACAACCTGACGTTCGGCAACTTTCTGACGCTGACGGGCAACAGCGGCAACGCGTCGGTCCTGCGCTTCACCCACACCTTCAGCACGAACTTCGAACCAGGGGCCCCGACGCCAGGCGTGCCTGAGCCCGCGAGCCTGATGCTGCTCGGCCTCGGCCTCGCTGTTGTCGTGAAGCGGCGCCGCTGAACAGGGGCGAGAGGCGGATGCCGTGTCAGACCACGGCGTACAGCCGCCAGCCGTCCTCGCCGCCCGCGAACGTGTGACGCCCGCGTTCCTCGAAGCGCAACCCCGACCCGGCCACGAGGTCCTTCACGGTCCGCGAGACCAGGACCTCGCCGGGGCGGGCGAGCGCCGCCACTTCACGCGCGATGTCGACCGCATGGCCCGACGGGGGGACGGCCGTGGACAGGCACTCGCCGGTGTGCAGGCCGAGGCGCACACCACTGCCAGAGGCGCGACATACCCTGGCGACCGCAGACGCGGCGCGCACCGCGCGCGCCGGCCCGTCGAACGCGGCGAGCCACGCGCGATCGTCGTGAGAAGAAAACGCTCCGCGGAATCCCTCGACGGCCTCGCGTACGGCGGCAACGGGCGGTGCGGAGGCGTGGGTGCCAGCGTCGCGCCCGACCCAGAGGATGGTGGCCAGCGATGAACCGGCCTCGGCCCGATCGCTGACGAACCCGAGGAATCCGTCGATCTCGCGCAGGAGGCGATCCTGGTCGCCCACGAAGGGCAGGTGGTCGTTTCCCGGTACTTCGACGTAGGTCGCGCCCGGGATGCGCTCGGCGACGTACCGCCCTTCGGCCGCCCGCAGGCACCGGTCGTCGGCGCGATGCAGGACCAGCGTCGGCACGCGGATGGCGGGCAGCACATCGCGGACGTCGATCTCGGCGTTCATGCGCGTGAGCGCCAGCGCGGCGCCGGGGCTGGCGCCGTGGCGCAGGTAGTGTGCCCACCACTGGCGGAACACGGGATCGTGTGCCCGGCTCGGCGCGCGGTCGTCGATGCCGACCGGCCCGCCCCAGTTCCGGCGGATCTCGTCGTAGAAGGCCTCGCGCGCGTCGGGTGTGGGCGCCCAGGGATAGTCGGGGGCCCAGGTGCGCCGCGCGTACGTGCCGATCATGATCAGGCCGAGCGAGCGTTGCGGATGCGTCGCGGCGAACAGCGCGCACATCGGGCCGCCCTCCGAGACGCCGAGCAGGACGGCGCGCTCCGAGCCGACCGCCTCCATCACCGCCCGCACATCGTCAATCCGCTGCTCGAGGCTGGGGAGTTCCGACTCGGCGACGCGGTCCGACAGCCCCGTGCCCCGCTTGTCGAACAGGATCAGCCGCGCACGCGAGGCCAGCCGGCGGAGGAACGCCGCGAACGAGGGCTCGGTCCAGAACTCCTCGAGGTGCGAGACCCACCCCATCACGAACACGAGATCGATGGGCCCCGTGCCCACCACCTGGTAGGCGATGTTGACGTCGCCGCTGCGTGCGTAGAGCACCTCGGGGACGTCGGCTGCGGATGTCGGATGCGCTCTCGGAGCTGCGGGCGCGACGTTCGTCACGGCCTGCACCCGTCCGACGAGGCGGTAGCCGCGCCGGGCGACCGTCTCGATCGCAATGGGTGAGTCGCCGCGTTCGCTGAGACAGCGCCGTACCTGGGAGATCTGCTGCGCGAGATTGTTGGGCTCGACGAACGTGTCTGGCCAGACGCGGTCGATCAGCTCGTCGCGGCTCACCATCTGTCCCGCGCGCTCGGCGAGCGCCAGCAGCGTCTCGACGGCCTTCGGCGAGAGGGCGACCACCTGCCCGTCGCGGAACAGCACGCGCGCCTCGGCGTCGAGCACGAACACGCCGAACGCGTACGCCCGGGCGCTGCCGGGCGCGGGGACTCTCGGATCGTCTGGCACGTGCGCGGATTCTACCCCGGCTCGGGCCGTACGCTGTACGTCGCGATAGCCAGCGCCGTCCTCGCCCGGCTACCTGGCCGAGCGCTCTCCGAAGTCGAGTCGCACGATCTGCTCGCCTGGCTGCGGTTGCTGCTGAAACGTGAGCGGGTCAGGGAAGCTCGTGAGCCACTCCACCTGTCGACCGTCGCACTGCACCATGTGCGCCGTGGCCCGGATCGATGGCACCTGGTGACCGCGGTAGTAGTGCGCGAACGCATACGACGTCAACACTACGGGGCCTTCCACGCAGCGGAACGGAAGGTTCTCGATGTGGACTGCCGCCACGTCACGGTCGATCCACGGTGCGAACGACGCGATGCCTGACCGAGCTATCGAGGACGCCCGTTCCCACCAGCCGGCCTGGGTGTGGAGGCTCGCCAGCGCGTAGCCGATGAGGAAGAACGGCACGATGAACCTGGCCACTGATGACACCCAGTCAGTGGATGCCATCGTTGGCCGGAGCCATGTCGCCGCGGCGACTCCCGCCCCAAGTGCGAGCCACACGCCGGGAAGGTAGAGAAATCGCCCTGATGGCGGCGCCCACAAGACGGGCGCCAGGGTGACGGCCACCAGGAGGGCAGAGGTCAGCAGCGCGCCGGCCTGACGGCGTGCATACCACGCCAGTGCGGGCACACCGATGGCAAGTGCCGGTGCGACGAGCATCGCCTCGCCGAATCCGTTCAGCGGATCACGTGTGGGCAGCGGCCACCACAGGAGCGCGTGTGCGTGCGCGACGAGAGCCCGTGCGATGTCAGTCTGGGAGACGAGGTCGCCGAATCGCCCGTACGCGCCTCCGAGTCCGGGCAATACTGACTGTCGGACCACGAGATACGCCATGACGGCGGTGGCAGACACCGTCGCGACGATGAGAAGCCGTCGGCGCCATTCAGGAGGCTGACGAACGAGCACGCCCAGGCCCGCGATCAACACCGGGAGCATGACCGCGTGCTCCTTGGAGCCTGATGACGCCAGTGTGAAGGCGAACGTGAGCGGCAACGCGATGGCCAGGCGCCCCCCGCGCTCGCGGGCCCAGCACGCGACGACGAGCGTCGCGAGTACGCCGAGGCATGCGAGCAGGTCGAATCGGCCGCTGGCCCACAGGAACGCCTCTGCGGACCACGGTGACGCGAAGAACACGCCGGTCGCGAGCCAGGCGGCATCTGCATCCCGCGATACCTGACGGGTCAGCGCGCCGACAAGGACGGCGTTGACGCCGTGCAACACGATCGACGTCGTCGCGAAGGCCCAGGGTGCCCCCCAACTGTAGGCGGCCGTCTCCAGGTGCACGAACAGGAACGCGACCGGCCGATAGAACCCGAACAGTGGCTGCGAGACGATGGACCCGATCGGCGTGGTGAGCCCTTCGCCAACCAGCGCGTAGTCGTCGATGAGGAAGAAGTAGTGCAGCGCATGGCGCACCAACACCGTCATCGTCCCGCCGATCAGCAGGAGGGCGACCATGCGTGCGAGGCGTGCAGGCGGGACGGCGCGTTCTGTCACGGGCGTCATCGAGGCGGCTCGGGCACGAGGCGAGGCGCGCACCAGAGGGCCGCATCGCCGACCGCGTTGCCTGACGGTCCGGGGGCCGTGTTGAAGACGATGTCGATGTCGTCGCCGACATAGGGCGACAGGTCGAGATCGAACGTGCGCAGGCCGCGGTCGGTCTCGCGTTCGGCCGGGTTCAGCCACACCGTCAGCACGTCGCGGTATGCGCCGCGCGCGCCGATCCCGACGCGGAACGCCGCACCGTCACCCGGGCCGTGCCACGTGTCGGGACGCAGGCCGTAGGCGACGCGCAGTCGCGCAGGTGCGGTGATCGCCTGCCGCCAGGTGACGCGGCTCGACGGCAGGGCCATCAGACACGCCCACCGTTCGTCGAGGCGGACGTCCTCGCGGTGAAATGCGTCCTGCAGGTGCGACATGCTTGTACGCTTCGTCGCTTCCGGGAATCGGTCGAGCAGTTGTGTCGCTCCCGGCTCACGTCCTCCGGTTCGCGACCTGCGGACCCATTGCGTCGCCCACGTGGCGCAGGCGACGGCCACCAGCACGACCGCCACGACGCCCGGCGTTCGCAGGCGGGCGGAGGC
>JAEUQQ010000399.1 GCA_016789685.1 Acidobacteriota bacterium
GCCCGATCGGGCGGCGTTCCTCGGCGGCCTCGGGCTCGACCCAGGGCAGAAGACGGTCGCGGTGCTGCCGGGCAGCCGTCCCAACGAGGTGCGCGAGATCCTGCCGACGCTTCTCGACGCGGCGGCTGCGCTCGTTCGTACCGTGCCAGGCGTGCAGTTCGTGCTCGCGCGCGCGCCACGCCTCGACGCGTCGCTGCTCGCGCCAGTGGACGCCGCGCGTGCCGCGGGCCTGCCCATCGTCGTCGTCGCCGACCAGACAGATGCCGTGCTCGGCACCAGTGACCTCGCACTGACGGCGTCGGGCACGGCCACGGTGCAGACGGCCCTGCACAACACACCGATGGTGATCGTCTACCGGCTCAACGCGCTGACCTACCGGCTGGGCAAGCCGTTCGTGAAGGTCGATACCTACGGGATGGTCAACCTCATCGCCGGGCGCCGCATCGTCACCGAGCTGATCCAGGACGGATTCACCGCCGAGGCGACGGCCCGCGAGGCCGCGTCGCTGCTCACCGATCCGCACCGCGCGGCGCAGATGCGCGATGATCTGCGCGAGGTCGTCGCGAAGCTTGGTGGCCCTGGGGCGAGCCGGCGGGCCGCCGACGCGATTCTCGAGGTGCGCGCCGCCGGCGCCTGAGCGAGCCTGGCGGTACCGTTCCATCCAGACATCGCCGCATCGCGCGCCTCAGCGTGCGGCCGCAACGTGCGTGCCCGTTGATCAGTCGATTGGCGCCGGGGCCAGGCGCGGCATCATCAGGTGCACGATCGCCAGCGCCACGAGGTACGTGCTGCCGGCAATGAGGAAGACGGTCAGGTAGCTGCCCGTGAACTCGAGGACGTAGCCGGTGATCTTGGCAATGAACAGCCCACCGATCGCGCCGGCCGTGCCTCCGAGCCCGACGAGCGTTGCGACCGCGCGTTTCGGGAAGAGGTCTGACGCGAGCGTGTAGAGATTCGCCGACCAGCCCTGGTGCCCGGCGGCGGCCACGCTCACGAGCGCCACCGCGAGCCACAACTGGCTGGCTCCCGACGCGAACATGATCGGGACGGCGCAGAGCGCGCAGGTGAGCATGGCGGTCTTGCGCGCCCAGTTGGTGTTCCATCCGCGGCCCAGCAGTGTCGATGACAGCCAGCCGCCTCCGATCGATCCCACGTCGGCCACGACGTAAATCACCACGATCGGCAGGCCCATCGTCTTGAGGTCGAGTCCGTGGTTGCGGCTGAGGAAGTCGGGCACCCAGTACAGGTAAAGCCACCAGATCGAGTCCGTGAGGAACTTGGCGATGACAAACGCCCACGTCTGGCGGTACGAGAGGATGGCGCGCAGGGGCAGTGGTGTCGTCGGTGCTTCGCGGTCGGCGTTGATGTAGGCGACCTCGGCAGGCGTCACACGCGGGTGCGACCCGACCGGGGCGTACATCAGCAGCCAGAACGCGAGCCAGGCGAAGCCGAGGACGCCCGTGACGACGAACGCCCAGTACCAGCCGTAGGTGAGCGTGATCCAGGGCACGACGAGCGGCGTGATGATGGCGCCGAGGTTCGTGCCGCCGTTGAAGATGCCGGTCGCGAGGGCGCGCTCCTTCTTGGGGAACCACTCGGCGACGGTCTTGACGGCCGCGGGGAAGTTGCCCGACTCGCCGATGCCCAGCACGAAACGCGCCGTCATGAAGCCGGCGACCGACGCCGAGGCGGTCACCCCGACGAGGCCGAGCAGCGGCGCCATGAACTCGCCGATGGGCACGGCTTCGGCGTGCGTGATGGCGGCGACGCTCCAGATCACGATAGCCAGCGTGAAGCCGATCTTCGTGCCCACGCGATCGATGACGCGGCCGGCAATCAGGAAGCCGATCGCGTACGCGAGCTGGAAGGCGAAGACGATGTTCGCGTAGTCGAGCTCCGACCACTGGAACTCGTGCTGCAGGGTCGGCTTGAGGATGCCGATGACCTGCCGGTCGACGTAGTTGACCGCCGACGCGAAGAACAGCAGGGCGCAGATGACCCAGCGGTAGTACCCGACGGGTGGCGCGGGAGCCGCGGCTCCGGGTGATGGCGTCACGTCAACTCCACTGGGCCTTCGACGGCCCGCACAGATCCTGGTGCTCGTGCGGCCGGGAATGCGCGTCGCCGGGGCACGTCGGTGAACAGCGTTCGCGCGGCCGGGGGCCGTGCGACGACGCGTGGGTCAGATCGTCGGGTTGCGTCGATGGATGGCGAACTCGCGATGTCCGAGCCGCTCGGCCGTGACTGGCCGGCCGCTCGCGACCTCGACGATGCTCGCCAGCAGGCGATCCGCGGCCGCGTCGATCGTCTCGTCGGCGGTCAGCACGCCGCTGACATCCTCGTCGATGTTGTCGGCCATCCGCTGCGCGGTGCGCGCGTTGCCGGTGATCTTGATGACCGGCGCGATCGGGTTGCCGGTGGGCGTGCCCAGCCCGGTCGTGAACACCACGACCTGCGCGCCGCCAGCGACCATGCCCGTGACCGACTCGACGTCGAGGCCCGGCGTGTCCATCACGGTCAGGCCCGTTCGGGTGATGCGTGCCGCGTAGGGCACCACGTCCTGTAGCGGCGAGGTGTCGCCGCCCTTGTAGGTGGCGCCGAGCGATTTCTCTTCGATCGTGGTCAGGCCGCCGCGGATGTTGCCGGGCGACGGCTGGGTGCCGCGGATGTCGAGGCCCAGGGCCATGGCCTCGGCCTCGACGCGATCGATGACCCGCAGCAACCGCCGCGCCACATCGGGCTGCGTCGCCCGCGCGGCGAGCAGGTGTTCGGCGCCCATGATCTCGGCGATCTCGCCGAGCACCGTCGAGCCTCCCATCGCCACGAGGCGATCGGCCACGCGTCCGAGGACGGGATTTGCGGCGAGGCCCGAGGTGTAGTCCGATCCGCCGCACTTGAGCGCCAGCGTGAGCGTCGTGAGGCTGCACGGCACCCGCGGGGTCGCGGCGATGCGATCGGCGAGGGCAAGGGCGAGGCCGACGCCCGCGTCGATGGTCCTGACCGTGCCGCCCTCCTGCTGGATCGCGACGACCTCGACGGGTTTGCCCGCGGCGCGCGCCGTGTCGGCGAGGCGCTGGGCCACAACCTGTTCGCAGCCAAGGGCCACGACGAGGACTGCGCCGACGTTGGGGTGCTCGCAGTACGCACCGAGCGTGTCGTGCGTTGCGAGCAGGTCGGGGCCGATCTGGCCGCACCCGGCCAGGTGCGGGAGGGCCACGATGGCGTCGGGGCGCGCGGCCGCAATCCGCTCGGTCACGACCGACGAGCAGATCACCGTCGGGACCACGAGCACGTAGTTGCGCGTGCCGACGCGCCCATCGGGGCGCGGATAGCCGAGGAACGTCGGGGTGGTCACGAGGCAGGATCCTCTGGGTCGGCGGGCGCGGCGGCGTCTCCGTGCGGCTCGGCCAGGCGTGGCGGCGCGGCGGGCGCGAGATCGCCGCGTCCGCGCGTGCTGGCGACGTTGTGGGTGTGCACGTGCGCCCCCGCGGCGATGGGCGCCAGGGCCAGGCCGATCGAACTGCCGTACTTCACGACCGGCGCCCCCGCCGCGATCCCGACGAGGGCGACCTTGTGTCCGGCGGGGATCGGCTCGCGCACGGCGCCGGTGGCGCCCGCGACCACGACGGGTTCGCCGGGCGTGAGCGCCCGCAGGGCGGTGGCGACGTTGTCGCGCGCGTCGATGGCGATGACGTCGGTCACTGATTGACCCCGCTGGCCAGGAAGCCCCCATCGACGGCCAGCAGGTGCCCGGTCACGAAGGAGGCGGCGTCAGAGGCGAGGAAGACGGCCGCGCCCACGAGTTCCTCGATGGATCCGAAGCGCTTCATCGGTGTGCGCAGGAGGAACTCCTGCCCGCGCGGCGAGTCGAGGAGCGCGGTGTTCATGTCGGTGCGGAACACGCCCGGGGCGATCGCGTTGACGCGCACGCCGTGCGGGGCCCACTCGACGGCCAGGGCGCGCGTGAGCCCCGCCACGGCGCTCTTGCTCGCGGTGTACGCCGCAACTTCGTGCAGGCCGATGAACGACGACAGCGAGGCGATGGTGATGATGGCGCCCGCGCGGCGGGCCACCATGTGTGCCCCGAACGCCTGGCACGCGCGGAGGGTGCCGGTCAGGTTCGTGTCGAGGATGGCATCCCAGTCGGCGTCGCCCATCGCCAGCGTCGGGACGCGCTTCGTGATGCCGGCCGCGCACACGAGGATGTCGACGGCCCCGAACGTCTCGAGGCAGGCGTCGCGCAACGCGTCGAGCGACGTGCGGTCGGCCACGTCGCAGGCCTGGCGCAGCGTGCGGCGTCCGCGGGATTCGATGGCGCGGGCGACCTCGTCGACGATCGCATCGCGGCGACCCGTCGCCACGACGTCGGCTCCGGCATCGGCGAGACCGAGGGCCAGCGCCTGCCCGATGCCGGTGGTGCCGCCGACGACGACTGCGAGCCGACCGGAGAGATCGAAGGCAGACGATTGAGGCGTCATCGTGCCTTTCGTTTCCGTGCGGCGTGCGAGGGCTCGGTGCGCGCCGGCGTGGCGGCGTCCGCTTCCTGTGCCTGGTACGCGCTCGACTGCAACAGGTGGAGGTTCATGGTGGCGCGTGCCTTCTCGACGTCGCGTGCCCGGATGGCCTGGTAGATCTGGCGGTGCGCCTCGGCGGCATCACGCAGGTCGCGCCCCGACGCGCGTTCGGCCGTGTCGCGTCGCTGCTCGTAGTAGAGCGCCGAGACCATCTCGACCAGGGAGGCCACGATCGGGTTGCCAGACGCCTGGGCCACTGCGCGGTGGAACCGGATGTCGTGAATCAGGAAGACGCTCGGGGTGTCCATGGTCGCGAAGAGGTTGCTGACCTCCTCGGCGATCGTCGCGAGGTGTTCCGACAGGGCCCGTTCGGCGGCAAGACCGGCGGCCCCGACCTCGAGGATCCGGCGCGCCTCGTACATCTCGTCGCGGGTGAAGCCGTGCAGGGCGGCGAGGAACGACAGGGGTTCGCTCCCGAGCACCGGGGGGCCGTCGGGGATGTAGGTGCCGGAGCCATGGCGCGACTGGACGACGCCCATGGCGGCCAGGGCGCGCAGGCCCGCCCGGATCGTGGGCCGACTGACGCCGACCTGGACGGCGAGATCGCGTTCGGCCGGCAAGCGGTCGCCAGGCGTGAGCTGCCCGCGATCGATCAGGCCCCGGACGTGGGCGATGACCTGTTCGGTACTGCCTTCGGTCTGCTTCGGCATGCGGTTGGGGAGGGCGGTGGGCATCACGCGCACCTCGCCGGGATTATAGGAGTGTGGCGACGGGCGACACGGGCTGCGCTTGTCCGGGCGCCTGGCGCGGGGTCTCGAGAGGCGTCCCTTGCCGCCGGCGTGTTGATCGCCGTTCGTCTTTGCAAAGAGGTTTGTCCACTGTGGCGCCGTGCCGGCGCCGTGCCACGTCTGCGCACGCGGTCGATTAGAGGAGATGGCCCGCGGGGATGTCAAGGAAAAATCCGCTCAGAAATGCGCATGACGGCGGTGATCCCTCCCGGGACGGCAGGTTCGGCCTCGCGGCTGGGCGACGGGATGGCCGTCAGAGAGGATTGTCCACTGTGCAAGGCGCCGTCTTGCAAAGTGGTTTGACCTCTTGGTGGGGGCTGGTGTACACCTTGCCCCATGCCGACTCGTGCGACGCTCGCCGCCACCCTCGTCCGTGCCCCCAGGCGCCCAGGCGTCGACCCCCTTCAGCCCCGTGGCACCCACGGCGCTCGCCAGATCGCCACGACGCGCCTCTGCCTCGACGCCGGCGCCGCGGCATCGTACGCGTCTCCCGGGTGCGAGAGTGTCGCGGTGCTGCTCGGCGGCGCCGCGCGTGCCACGATCGGCGCCCACGCCTTCGACATCACGCGTCGCGATGTCTTCTCGGAGCGCGCGACGGCCCTGTTCGTGCCGGCGGGGCAGACGCTCGATATCGCGGCCTCGGCGGCGCTCGAGATGATGGTCTTTGCGGTCCCCGTCGCCGAGGGCGCGACGCGCACCCCGGCGATGGTCGGTCCCGACCAGGTCGAGATCCACCAGCGGGGCCTCGACGGCTTCACCAGGGAGGTGCACGATCTGTTCGTGCGCGATCCGCACGTCGAGCGGCTGATGGTGGGCGAGACGTTCAACCCGGCCGGACACTGGAGCAGCTATCCACCGCACAAGCACGACGGGCGCCACGGCGAGCCGGACCTCGAGGAGGTCTACTACTACCGGATCGATCCGCCACAGGGCTTCGGCACGCAGGTGATGTACACGCACGACGGCGAGGAGCACGTCCATCTCGTGCGCGATGGCGACGTCGTGGTGTTGCCGTACGGCTATCACCCCGTGGGCTCGCCGCCGGGCTACCGCCTCTACTACCTCTGGGCCATGGTCGGCGCCGAGCGCAGACTCGCGCTCTACGAAGACCCTGCGCACGTCTGGGTGAAGGGCTAGTCGCGCGGCACCCGGCCCGTGTCGCGTGGCGACGGACGGCGATCCGGGCTACTTCAGTTTCTTGTCGAACGCGCGCACGTGCTTTGCGAGCGCCTCGATCTCGGCGGGCGTGAGCTTGGCCGCGAACGGCTGCATCACGGTGCCCTTGACGCCGTCCTTGATGACAGCCGACACCTCTTTGACCGTCGAGCCGTGCACCCAGGTGCCGTCGGCGAACGCCGCGTTGGGCAGCGGCGAGGCGCCGGTCGCACCGTGGCAGATGATGCAGTGCTTCTTGTAGAGGGCTTCGGCATCCACCGCGGGCTTCTGGGCCGCGGTGCGCGAGACCAGCACGGTGCTCACCGCGAGCGCAGTGGCGACGGTGGCGATACCGAGGGCGAGCGACGAGGACGTGGACAGGCGCATGATGCTGACATTCAACCAGCACCAGCGCCCCGAGTCAAAAGGCGCGTCGGTCATGGGCGGCCCGCCTCGCCCCGGCCCTCGAGGAGGCCGACCAGCACGGCCGGCTCTGACAGGTGCACGAGCAGAAGGTCTGCCTGCCTGACGGCGTGCACGAGCGCGGCGCGTCCCGGCGTGCCGGCCGCGCGGGCGGCCTCGACGAGGACGACATGGTGGGCCACCTCGACCGCCCGCGCAGTGGTGGTCGATCGCGTTGCCAGCCAGGGAACCCACGACGCCACCAGCTTGGTCGCCAGGTAGCGATTCACGGGCCTGGCGTCGGCGTCGAGTGCTGCGGCGGCCCGCGCCACGTCGTGGGCGGGTGGGCACGCTGGCCGCGTGGCGCGTGCGCGCGGCACCGACGTCCAGGCCAGCGTCCAGTCCTCGACGGCCCTCGTCCCGGGGGCGCACGCGGCGGCGGCGCGGCCGTCCATGACGCTGGGTGTGGTCACCGCTCGTGCGACAAAGGGCTCGAGTGCGCCGTGGGCCGGCGTCCACGCCTCGACCGCGCGCAGCCATCCCGCGAGCACGCCGAGGTGCTGCCCCGGCGGGCCCGGGCAGTCGAACAGGTGCACGGCTGCCTCCTCGAGGCGGCGCCAGCTCTCGAGCGAGTGCAGCGCGCCTGGCCGCAGCAGCGGCGGGAAGTGCCCGCGCACGTCGAGGCCGTCGAGCGCACGGCCACGCGCGCACGCGGGGTCGTCGATGATGGTCAGGGGCGTGGTGGCGTCGACGAGGTGCGCGGCCGCTGTCGGGCAGAAGTGCGACAGCGACACGTCAGTCCATCCGTCGCCGACGACCGCGACGCGGGGGAACTGGCGGCAGGTCATCGGGAGCGCCTCGTGACCGAGCGCGCCGTGAATGGTGCACGCCTCAGATCCATCACGGGCCAGGAATGCGCAGGCGCCGGCGTCGTCGTGCGCGAAGGCGATCGACGCGCGGTCGCCGGCCTCGTACGTGGCGAAACACGGTGCGACGGCCGGCGCGTCGAGATCGCCGGCGGCGAGGTGGGCGTCGATCCGGCGGCGCGTGACGCGATCGACCGGAATGGTCCATCCCGCGCGGCAGCAGGCCCCCGACTGCGCGCACGCATACCCGGCGTGCACCGACAACGCACGAACGCGCATGCGGGCAGTGTAGCCG
>JAEUQQ010000474.1 GCA_016789685.1 Acidobacteriota bacterium
CGGTACGCGCGAAGTTCGGATCGAGCAACTGCGGCATCGAGACCAGCAGCGTGGGTGCCAACGACGAGGCCGATCGTGCGCGTGACATGGATCCCATCATACCCTTCGACCCGGCACGAGTCTGACGCCTCGCTCCCCTTCGACTCGGCGTGACGCCTGGCCTCGCTCCCCTTCGACTCGGCGTGACGCGTGGGGCCTCGCTCCCCTTCGACTCGGCGTGACGCGTGGGGCCTCGCTCCCTTCGACTCGGCGTGACGCCTGGCCTCGCTCCCTTCGACTCGGCGTGACGCCTGGCCTCGCTCCCCTTCGACTCGGCGTGACGCGTGGGCCTCGCTCCCTTCGACTCGGCGTGACGCCTGGCCTCGCTCAGGGCGGGCCTTGGGGAGCCGGTGCGGGCCGGGCGACTCGAAGGGGCGCCGTCACGTCAGGCTGGCGGGTCGGGTGAGCCGTCGAGGCCCATCGCGGCCAGGGTCCGGCGGAGGCCCTTGGTGCCGGTCCGTTTCATGGGGCTGCCCTTCATCGCGGCACGCAGTTCGTCGTCGGGCATGGCCGCCAGCGCCGACAGGCGTGGCCGGTCGAACGCGGGGCGCGGTTGCCAGGCAGGGTCGAGACTGATCGGCGGTGCCTGGTTGAACGGGCACACCTCCTGGCAGATATCGCAGCCGTAGAGGTGCGCGCCAATGGCCGGACGCAGATCGGCGGGAATCTCGCCCTTGTGCTCGATGGTGACGTACGACAGGCACCGGCGCGCGTCCATGACGTGGGGCGCGACGAAGGCCTGCGTGGGGCACGCCTCGAGGCACAGCGTGCAGGTGCCGCACTGGTCGAGGCCGGGCGCATCGGGCACGAGGTCGAGGGTCGTCAGGATGACCGACAGGAACAGCCACGACCCCATCGAGGGATGGATGAGGCAGGTGTTCTTCCCGATCCAGCCCAGCCCCGCGTGCTGCGCCACGACCCGCTCCTGCACCGGACCGGTGTCGACGTAGCGCCGCGCCTCGAACGGCGAATCGTCGCGCGTCCGCATCCAGGCGATCAGCGCATCGAGCCGCGCGGTGATGACGTCGTGATAGTCGTCGCCCCACGCGTAGCGCGCGATCAGGGCCTCGTCCGGCTCACCGACCTCGGTCGAGTAGGGGCGGTCGGTGTGGTAGTTGGTTGCGAGGGCGATCACGCTGCGCACCCCGGGAACGACGAGTTGCAGGTCGCAGCGTTTGTCGATGGAACGTGCGAGGTAGTGCATGTCGCCCGCGAAGCCACGCGCGACCCACTCGCGGAAGAAGGGCAACTCGGGATAGGCCGCCGCCGGCGCGACGCCGCAGAGGTCGAATCCGATGGCGTGCGCCTGCGCCTTGATCGACGCGGATGTCAGCACCAGACGAGCGTACCACGGAGCCGTGGGCCATCGCCGTGCCGATGACGCGCGGTGCGACACCGCCGCGGCGCAGGCGACCGGCCCAGCGGGCGGCGCATCACCACGGCGGCGACGGACTCGGGCGGGCCCGGGGCCCGCCCGATGGCCGTGCTACTTCGCCGCCAGCTTGCGCAGGACGTACGGCAGGATCCCGCCGTGCCTGAACGCCTCGAGTTCCTCGGGCGTGTCGATGCGGACGCGGGCCGTGAACGACGTCGTCGCGCCGGCGTCGCTGGTCGCCTGCACCGTGATCGATCCGCGCGGCGTGAGCCCCGCGGCGACGCCGGCGATCGTGAACACCTCGCGCCCCGTCAGGCCGAGCGACGCGGCGTTCTGCCCGTCGGGGAACAGCAGCGGCAGCACGCCCATGTTCACGAGGTTGCTGCGGTGGATGCGCTCGAAGCTCTCGGCGATCACGGCCTTGACGCCGAGCAGCATCGTGCCCTTGGCCGCCCAGTCGCGCGACGACCCCGAGCCGTACTCCTTGCCCGCGAGGATCACGGTCGGCACGCCGTCGGCCTGGTAGGCCATCGCGGCGTCGTAGATCGTGGTCTGCGCGCCCTCTGGCAGCTTCACCGTGACCCCGCCCTCGACGCCGGGCACGAGCTGGTTCTTGAGGCGGATGTTCGCGAACGTGCCGCGCATCATCACCTCGTGGTTGCCACGCCGCGCGCCATAGGAATTGAAGTCGGCCGGCTCGACGCCGTGCGCCATGAGGTAGGCACCCGCCGGGCTGTCCTTCTTGATCGAGCCCGCCGGCGAGATGTGATCGGTCGTCACCGAATCGCCGAGCACCGCGAGCACGCGTGCGCCGGCGATGTCGCTGAGCGGCGCAGGCTCGCGCGTCAGCGTCTCGAAGTAGGGCGGGTTGCGGATGTAGGTCGAGTCCGGCTCCCACTGGTAGACGTCGCCGGTCGGCGCGGGCAGCGCCTGCCACCGCTCGTCGCCCTTGAACACGTCGGCGTACTTCGACGAGAACAGCGCCGCATCGATCGCCCCGAGCATCGCGTCCTGGATTTCCTTCTGGCTCGGCCAGACGTCCTTCAGGTACACGGGCTGACCCGACGCGCCAATCCCGAGCGGTTCGGTCGTCAGGTCGACGTTCATCGATCCCGCGATCGCGTAGGCCACGACGAGCGCCGGCGACGCGAGGTAGTTGGCACGCACCAGCGCCTGGATGCGCCCCTCGAAGTTGCGGTTGCCCGACAACACCGAGGCGACGACCAGCCCCTTCTCCTCGATGGCGGCCGAGACGTCCTCGGGCAGCGGCCCGCTGTTGCCGATGCAGGTCGTGCACCCGTAGCCCACGAGGTTGAACCCGAGCGTGTCGAGGTACGGCGTGAGGCCCGCGCGATCGAGGTAGCCCGTGACGACCTGCGAACCGGGCGCCAGGCTCGACTTCACCCACGGCTTGCGCGTGAGGCCCAGCGCGACGGCCTTCTTCGCGAGCAGGCCTGCGCCGATCATCACGCTCGGATTCGAGGTGTTGGTGCAGCTCGTGATCGCCGCCACGACGACGGCACCGTGATCGATGTCGGCCTGGAGGGCGACGGCGGTGCCGCCGCCGCCCTTCTTCTTCGCGGCCGCCTGCAGTTCCGGCAACGCCGCGGCGAACTTCGCCTTGGCGTCCTTCAGCGTCACGCGATCCTGCGGACGACGGGGCCCCGCCATGCTCGGCACGATCGACGACAGGTCGACGTCGACGACCTTCGTGTACCGCGGATCGGGCTGCCCGGGCAGGCGGAAGAGCCCCTGCGCCTTGGCGTAGGCCTCGACGAGGGCCACCTGCGACGCGTCGCGCCCGCTGAGGCGCAGGAAGTCGAGCGTCATGTCGTCGATCGGAAACACCGCGATCGTCGAGCCGTACTCGGGCGACATGTTGCCGATCGTGGCGCGATCGGCCAGCGTCAGGTGCTCGAGGCCGGGGCCGAAGAACTCGGTGAACTTCCCGACCACGCCCGTCTTGCGCATGGTCTCGGTGATCGTCAGGACGAGGTCGGTCGCCGTCGTGCCCTCGGGCAGGCGCCCCGTGAGCTTGAAGCCGACCACGTCGGGCACCAGCATCGAGATGGGCTGGCCCAGCATCGCGGCCTCGGCTTCGATGCCGCCGACGCCCCAGCCGACCACGCCGAGGCCGTTGACCATCGTCGTGTGCGAGTCGGTGCCGACGAGCGTGTCGGGGAACGCCCACATCGCGCCGAGGCGGTCTTCACGGCACACCACGCGCGCCAGGTACTCGAGGTTCACCTGGTGGACGATGCCCGTTTCTGGCGGCACGACGCGGAAGTTGCGGAACGCGTTCTGGCCCCAGCGCAGGAACATGTAGCGCTCGCGGTTGCGCTGGTACTCGAGGGCCGCGTTCAGGTCGAAGGCGTTGGCCACCCCGAAGTGATCCACCTGCACCGAGTGGTCGATCACGAGTTCGACCGGCTGCAGGGGGTTCACCTTCGAGGGATCGCCGCCGAGCTTCTCGATGCCTTCGCGCATCGCCGCCAGGTCGACCACGGCGGGCACGCCTGTGAAGTCCTGCAACAGGACGCGCGCGGGCGTGAACGCGATTTCCTTCTCGCCGATCGTCGCCGGATCCCACGTCGCCAGCGCCCGCACATCGTCGGCCTTGACGAAGGCGCCGTCCTCGC
>JAEUQQ010000550.1 GCA_016789685.1 Acidobacteriota bacterium
CCGGCATCGGCGAACTCAGCAATCCCGTCGTCGCGGGCTAGGCGCTCCCGACCCGAGCATTCGACCTGGCGCAGCAGAAGGAGGCGCCTCGCATGAAGTTGTTCCTCGACACCGGCAACGTGAGAGAGATCGAGGCGCTCGCCGCCCTCGGCATCATCGACGGCGTGACCACGAACCCGTCGCTCATGGCGAAGGAGGGCGGCGATCCGGTCGCCATCCTGAAGCGGATCTGCGACATCGTGAAGGGGCCCGTCAGCGGCGAAGTGGTCGCCACCGACGTCGAGGGGATGGTTCGCGAGGGGCGCGACATCGCCGCGATCGACGAGCACATGGTGATCAAGGTGC
The DNA here is from genome assembly GCA_016789685.1 of Acidobacteriota bacterium. GTDB lineage: Bacteria > Acidobacteriota > Vicinamibacteria > Vicinamibacterales > JAFNAJ01 > JAEUQQ01. Next base: position 346 of record JAEUQQ010000550.1, read on the forward strand.
CGTTCACCAAGGCCGGCGTGCAGGCGTGCAAGGTGCTCGCGCACGAAGGGCACAAGGTCAATGTGACCCTCGTGTTCTCGGCCACGCAGGCGCTGCTCGCCGCCAAGGTGGGCGCCACGTTCGTGAGCCCGTTCGTGGGCCGGCTCGACGACATCGCGACCGACGGGATGCGATTGATCGAGGAGATCGTCGACATCTACCAGAACTACGAGTTCGGGACCGAGGTGCTGGTCGCCAGCGTGCGGCACCCGATCCACATCGTGCAGGCCGCGCGCATGGGCGCCGACGTGTGCACGTGCCCGGCGCCGGTCATCGAGGCGATGTTCAGGCACCCGCTCACCGACCTCGGCCTCGAACGTTTCCTGAAGGACTGGGAGAAGGCGCAAGCCTCACGGGCGTAAATGCCGACACGATCCCTCACGCCGCAGCAGCAGCTCGAGGCTCTCGAACGCCGCGCCGACGATGGCGGCGGGGCCGAGCGCATCGCCCGTCAGCACGCGGCCGGCAAGCTCACGGCGCGGGAGCGCATCGAGGTGCTCTTCGATCCGGGCAGCTTCGACGAAGTCGACAAGCTGGTCACGCACCGGTGCCGCGACTTCGGCATGGAGAAGCAGGTCATCCCCGGCGACGGGGTCGTGGCGGGGCGTGGCCGCGTCAACGGCCGCGTCGTGTACGCCTTCGCGCAGGATTTCACGGTGTTCGGCGGGTCACTCTCCGAGACGAACGCCGCGAAGATCGTGAAGATCATGGACCTGGCGATGAAGATGGGGGCGCCCGTCGTCGGCCTCAACGACAGCGGCGGCGCCCGCATCCAGGAGGGGGTGCTCTCGCTGGGCGGCTACGCCGACATCTTCCTGCGCAACACGCTCGCCTCGGGCGTGGTGCCGCAGATCAGCGCCATCATGGGGCCGTGCGCGGGCGGCGCGGTGTACTCGCCGGCGATCACCGACTTCAACATCATGGTCGAGGACACGAGCTACATGTTCGTGACCGGCCCCGACGTGATCACGACGGTGACGCACGAGACGGTGACCAAGGAAGAACTCGGGGGCGCGCACACGCACAACGCCCGCAGCGGCGTCGCGCACTTCGCGGTGCACGACGATCGCGAGTGCCTGCTGCTGATTCGCGACCTGCTGTCGTACCTGCCCTCGAACAACGTCGAGGATCCGCCCCGTGTCGCCACCGCGGATCCGGCGACGCGCGAAGACGCCGTGCTCGACACGCTGGTGCCGGCGAACCCGAACCAGCCGTACGACATGCACGATGTCATCCGCCGCATCGTCGACGAGGGCCAGTTCCTCGAGGTCCACCAGCACTACGCGCAGAACATCATCGTCGGCTTCGCGCGCCTCGGCGGCGCCAGCATTGGCGTCGTCGCCAACCAGCCCGCCCATCTCGCCGGGTGCCTCGACATCGACGCCTCGGTCAAGGGCGCCCGGTTCGTGCGCTTCTGCGACGCGTTCAACATCCCGCTCGTGACCTTCGAGGACGTGCCGGGCTTCCTGCCCGGCACCGTGCAGGAATGGGGCGGCATCATCCGCCACGGGGCCAAGCTGCTCTACGCGTTTGCCGAGGCGACCGTGCCGAAGCTGACGGTGATCACGCGCAAGGCCTACGGCGGCGCGTATTGCGTGATGTCGAGCAAGCACATCCGCACCGACGTCAACTTCGCCTGGCCCACGGCCGAGATCGCGGTGATGGGGCCCGACGGGGCCGTCAACATCCTCTACAAGCGCGAGATCGACGCGGCTCCCGACCCTGCGGCCTTCCGGGCGACGAAGGTCGCCGAGTTCCGCGAGAAGTTCGCGAATCCCTACGTCTCGGCGGCACGCGGATTCGTCGATGCCGTGATCGCCCCGCGGACGACGCGCGCGCGGCTCATCGCCGCACTCGCGGGGCTGGCCGACAAGAAGGACGTCAACCCGCCGCGGAAGCACGGGAACATCCCGCTGTGACCACGATCCTCATTGCCAACCGGGGCGAGATCGCCATCCGCATCATGCGGGCCTGCCGCGACATGGGCATCCGCACGGTGGCGGTCTACTCCGATGCCGATCGCAAGGCCCCGCACGTGCGGTACGCCGACGAGGCGTACCACATCGGGCCGAGTCCCGCTGCCGAGAGCTACCTCAGGATCGACACGCTGATCGCCGTCGCGCGCCGCGCCGGCGCCGACGCCATCCACCCCGGCTACGGCTTCCTTGCCGAGAACGAGGACTTCTCGCGTGCGTGCCGCGACGCGGGCATCGCCTTCATCGGCCCGACCCCCGAGGCGATCGAGAAGATGGGCAGCAAGACGGCCGCGCGCGCCAGCGCGATCGCCGCCGGCGTCCCGGTCGTGCCCGGCACCGAGGATGCGCTGCCCGACACCACGCCCGACGACGAACTCGTCACCATCGCGCGGACGATTGGCTACCCGCTGCTCGTGAAGGCCGTGGCGGGCGGCGGTGGCAAGGGCATGCGCGTCGTGAACGTCGAGGGCGAGCTGCTCAATGCCGTGCGTGTCGCCCGGTCAGAGGCCGGGGCCGCCTTCGGCGACTCGGCCGTGTTCTTCGAGCGGCGCATCGTGCACCCCCGGCACATCGAGATCCAGCTGCTCGGCGACCATCACGGCACCGTGATTCCCTTCGTCGAGCGCGAGTGCTCGGTGCAGCGGCGGCACCAGAAGGTCATCGAGGAGTCGCCGTCGCCGGTGCTGACGCCCGACCTGCGCACCCGCATCGCCCACGACGCGGCGGCCGTGGCGCGCACGGTCGGCTACACCAACGCCGGCACGATCGAGTTCCTGCTCGACGCGAGCGGGCGGTACTACTTCCTCGAGATGAACACGCGCCTGCAGGTCGAGCACCCGGTCACCGAGATGGTGACGGGCCTCGACCTCGTCGAGTGGCAGATCCGCATCGCGCGGGGCGAGCCCCTGACGATCGATCCGGCCGAGGCGCTGCGGCCGCGGGGCCATGCGATCGAGCTTCGCGTCTACGCCGAGGATCCCGACAACCGCTTCCTGCCGTCGCCCGGGCGCATCCACACGCTGCGGCCGCCGTCGGGGCCGGGCATCAGGCGCGATTCTGGCGTCGAGGAAGGGTTCGACGTCCCGATCTTCTACGACTCGATGATCTCGAAGCTCGTGGCCTGGGGCAGCACGCGCGAGCAGGCGACCGCGCGCCTGCGCCGCGCGCTGAGCGAATACGACGTGCGCGGCATCAAGACGACCATCCCGTTCTTCGTGTGGATGCTCGAGCACGACGATTTCCGCCGTGCGAACTTCCACACGACGTATCTCGACGAGCTGCTGTCGGCACGCAACGGCCAGCCGTTCGCCCCGCCGGGCCAGGCCGACGAAGACCTCGCAGCGATGGCGGTGGCCGTGCGGGCCTTCCTGATGGCGCGCGGGGCGGCCGGTACCTCGGCGCAGGCGTCAGAGACATTGCCGGCCTCGGCATCGTCGGCGTGGCGCCGCGCCGCGCGTCGCGCCGCGTTGCGCAGCTGATCCGGGGAGCCGCCAGATGATCTACGAAATCGACATCGCCGGACGGGCGCGCAGGGTGGTCGTGGAGCCCATCGACGGTGCCCGCCTCCGCGTCAGCCTCGACGACCACCCGCCGTGCGAGTTCGATGCGCAGGCGCTCGCCGGCGACCGGCTGACGCTGGTGAACCTCGACTCCGGCCGCAGCCACGAGGTCGGCTTCGCGCCCGGGCCCGACGCGGGTGACATCGTCGCCTACATCCGCGGCATGGCGATCGCCGGCAACGTCGGCACGAGGCGTGGCCGCGGCGGCGTCGGCTCGACACAGGGCGTGCAGCGCATCACGGCACCGATGCCGGGCAAGGTCGTCCGCGTGCTCGTCGCGCCGGGCGACGAGGTGAAGGCGCGCCAGCCGCTCGTGGTCGTCGAGGCCATGAAGATGGAGAACGAGCTGTCATCGCCACGGGATGGGCGTGTCGCCGACGTGGCCGTGGCCCCCGGGGTGTCTGTCGAGGCTGGCCGCCTGCTCGTGGTCGTGGAGTAAGCCCGCGTGAGCGACGCCCCCGAGACACCCGCGCCCGACCCCTCGGCGGTGGTCGCCCGGGGCCCGCGTTTCGCGCGCGCGCGCCGCTGGCTGCGGCGCATCGGGATCGTCCTCGTCTCGATCCTCGCGGCAGCGATCGTCGCTGCGCTGGCGGTTGACATCGGGCCGTCGCTGAGGCGCCAGGCCGAGACGCGTGGGTCGGCGCTGATCCAGCGGCCGCTGCACATCGGCACGCTCTCGGTGAACCTGCTGCGCGGCCACGTCACGATCGGCGACCTCGTCATCGAGGGGTTGACGCCCACCGACGAGCCCTTTTTCACGGCGAAGCGGATCGTGGTCGTCATGCCGTGGTGGACGCTGGCGCGGCGCGAGATCTTCATCGAGTCGGTGACGATCGACGACTGGCGCGCGGTGATCGCGAGCTACCCCGGCAACCGCAACAACTTCATCAAGATCCCGGGCGGCGGTCCACGGACCGGCCCGAAGCGGTTCACCACGACGACGCAACTCGTCCGCGCGCGCAACGGCGAGCTGAAGTTCGACGACTACGCCGTGCCATGGGGCATCGTGGCGCGGAACCTCGACGTGACCGTCGCGCGGCTCAACGACTACCGCGGCGAGGCACGGTTCCGCAACGGCACCATCCAGATGATGCAGTACGAGCCGATGTGGGCCAACCTCGAGGCAGCGTTCCGCATCGACGGCGGCAAGGTCTACCTCGATCGCATCGACCTCGAGTCGGATGGCGCCAGGACGCGCGGTACCGGCGTCGTCGACGCCGCCCGCTGGCCGGAGCAGCTGTACCAGCTCGAGTCGACCCTCACCTTCCAGCGCATGCGCGAGCTGTTCTTCAAGTCGCACACCTACACCCTGCACGGCGAAGGCGACTTCAAGGGCACCTTCCACCTGTTCAAGGGCGGACGCGACCTCACGGGCACGTTCACGAGCGACCTGCTCGGCATCAACAGCGTGCGGTTGTCCAACCTGGCCGGGTCGCTCCACTGGACGCCCGACCGGTTCGACGTGCCCGAGGCGACGGCCGACTTCCACGGCGGACGCACGCGCTTCGTCTACGCGATGGCGCCCATCAACAAGCCTGGCGTCGATGCCATGCTGACGCTCGATGCCGAGTGGGCCGACGTCGACCTGCTCGACTTCACCAACTTCCTCGAGTGGCGCGGGCTCAGGCTCGCGGGACGCTCGAGCGGCCGGAACGTGATGACGTGGCCGTCGGGGAAGTTCGCCGAACGGCGAGGCGAGGGCCAGGTGACGGCGACGCCGGCCGACGGCGTCACGCTCATGCGTCGGGGCCTGACCGATGCGATCCGCGCGCGTGCCGACGCGCGCGGCGTCGAGATGGGACCCTTCAACCCGGAGCCGCTCGTCGATCCGCTGCCGATCGGGGGCACGGTCACCTACGCCTTCACGCCCGAGGGGATCACCGCGGGGCCGAGCGAGGTCGCGTCGGCCGAGACGTTCATCGGCTTCGAGGGCTTCACGACCTGGGGCGGACGCGAGTCGCGCATGCCCTTCCACCTGACGAGCGGCGACTGGCAGGAGAGCGACCGCGTGATGGCGGCCATCATCAAGGCTGTCACCGGCTCGGCGCGCGCGGTGCCGGTCGGCGGGCGCGGCGAGTTCAACGGCGTGTTGCTGGGAGCCTTCAGCGCCCCGCGCATCGAGGGACGCGTCCGGGGCGAACGCATGCGCGCGTGGGACGTCATGTGGGGCGAGGCAGACGCGCAGTTCGTGGTCGAGAACAGCTACGTGACGATCAACCGCTCGCGCATCACGAAGGATGCAGCGGTGATGGACATCGACGGCCTGTTTGCCCTCGGCTATCCGCGCCGTGACGGTGGCGAGGAGATCGACGCGAGGATCGAGGCCACGAACTGGCCGCTGGTCGACTTCCGCCACGCGTTCATCCTCGACGAGTACCCGGTGACCGGGACGGCGTCGGGGAGCTTCCACCTCTACGATCGGTACGAGCGGCCGCAGGGCTTCGCGAAGATGACGATCACCGAGGGCGAGGCGTACGACGAGACGTATGACGAGGGCTTCGCGACGCTGACCTTCGACGGCGATGGCGTCCAGCTCGATGGCCTGACGATCCTCAAGGGGCCCGGGCGTATCACGGGGGCAGCCTACATCGCGTGGGCGGGCACGTACTCCTACAACGTCGACGCGCGCGACATCCCGATGTCGCAGGTGTACCTGTTCACCTATCCCGATACCCCGGTGACCGGCACGCTGTTCTTCTCGTCATCGGGCGGGGGCACCTTCCTGTCGCCCCGCTACGAGGTGCGCGGGCGCGCAGACGAGGTCACGGTGTCGGGCGTGCCGCTCGGCCAGGCCACGGCACGCGTGACCGTTCGCGACGACATCGCCTTCATCGAGTCGCTCGAGACCGCGTCGCCGAGCATCGCGATCTCGGGTGTGGGGCGCGTGGCGATGAACGAGGAGTCTGACGCCGACCTGCTGCTGCGGGTCTCGGATTCGTCGCTCGAACCCTTCATCCGCGTGTTTGCGCCCACCATGGCCGCGCGGGCGGGGGCGCGTGTCGGCGGGACGATCCGCGTGATGGGCGAGTTGAGCAACACGCCCGAGGTGCGCGTGCTGGTGTCGGCCAACCTCGCCGAGTTCACGTTCTACGACTACGTCGTGCGCAACGACGGCCCGATCACCGTGTCGCTCGAGCGCGAGACCCTGCGCATCGACCGCATGCGCCTGGTCGGCGACGGCACCCAGATCGACGTCGCCGGCGACGTGCGCGTCAGCGATCGCCGCATTTCGCTGCGTGCGCTCGGCGACGCCAATCTCGGCATCCTGCAGGCGGTCCTGCCCGACATCGCGAGCGCCGGCCAGGCCGAGGTCCAGGTCGACGTCCGCGGCACGCTCGACCAGCCGGTCATCCGCGGCGCGGCGACGATTGCCAACGGACGGCTGCGCCAGTTCTCGCTGCCGCACGCCATCGACGCGATCAACGGCCGGCTCGAGTTCGACGCGGGCGGCCTGAGGTTCGACTCGCTGACGGGCACGTTCGGTGGTGGCCCGGTGCGGTTCGGCGGGCGTGTCGGGTTCGACGGATTCCTGCCCACCGAGTATGGGATCACCATCCAGGGCGAGGGGATGCGGATCCGGTACCCCGAGGGGCTCAGGAGCGAACTCGACGCCGACCTCTCGCTGCGGGGCACGATCGATCTGCCGCTGCTGTCGGGCGCCGTCACCGTGCGCAACTCGGTCTACGAGGCCGCGATCGACACCGGCGGCTCCGGGTTGTTCGGCGTGGCGGCCTCGGGGGCGACCCTGCCGTCGGCGTCCGCGGCTGGCGCCGCCGACACCAGCCTGTTCGCCAACCTGCGCTACGACGTGCGCATCAGCGCGCCCGGCACCCTGCGCATCGAGAACCGCACGTCGCGCATCGTCGCGACGGCCGACCTGTCGCTGCGCGGCACGTACTGGGTGCCGTTGCTGTTCGGGCGTGTCGACGTCAACCGCGGCGAGGTCTACTTCGAGGGCAACCGGTACTCGGTGACGCGCGGCACGGTCGATTTCTCGAACGCGCAGCGCATCGAGCCATTCTTCGACCTCGAGGCCGAGACACGGGCGCGGGTGCCCGGGCAGACGTACCGCGTGCTCTTCCACGTGTCGGGAACCCCCGAGCGCTTCTCGTTTGACCTGTCGTCGGATCCTCCGCTCGGGCAGATCGAGATCCTCTCGCTGCTGTTCGGAGACGTGAAGGATCCGCTCAACGCCGAGGTTGCCGCGCTGCGCCAACCGGAACGGGCCGAAGAGAACCTGATCGCGGCACGCGCCGCGCGCCTGCTGGCGAGCCCGTTGAGCAGTGAAGTCGGGCGGGTCGTCGAGCAGACGCTCAACGTCGACACCGTGCAGATCACGCCGTCGGTGGGCGACATCTCGACGCAGCAGTTTGCCCGGCTCAATCCGTCGGCGCGCCTGACACTGGGCAAGCGCATCAGCGACAAGCTCTTCCTGACCTACTCGCGCGCG
>JAEUQQ010000567.1 GCA_016789685.1 Acidobacteriota bacterium
CACAGGCCGGCCACGCGCGCATCACCGGCGTCGTCATCCTCGAGCTGACCATCGGCGCCGACGGATCGGTGGTGAACGCACGCGTGCTGCGCAGCATCCCGCTGCTCGACCAGGCCGCGCTCGATGCCGCCCGTCAGTGGAAGTACGCGCCGACGCTGCTCAACGGCGTGCCGACACCGGTGATCATGACCGCCACGGTCACCTTCGCGCCGTGACGCCTCGGGCGCGATTCACAGCGTTGCCGTTCAGAGGCCGCAGTGCCGCCGCCTGCACGGCTCAGTCGTCGCCGGGCAGGCCGAGTGCCTTCGCCATTCCGCTCTCGAGCGCGGTGATGATCCACGGCCGCAGGGCGGCCGCCGGGATGATCTGATCCACCGAGCCCACCTGCACGGCGCGCTGGATGCTGTGGATGCGATCGAACTCCTCGGCGACCTCGCCGAGCTTCTCTGACCGCACCGACTTGATCAGCGCCGCGAGGCGGGCGCGCAGCCGCCGCTTGCCGTCTTCGTCGGCCGTCGCCAGTTCGCGCTCGAGCGCAACGACGCGCGGATCCTTGCGCGTGCGCTGATCGACGTCGCGCGCGAACACGACGGCGGCGGCCGGCGCGCCCCCTATCACCGAGGCGAACGTAACTTCGAGGGCCGCGACCTGCATGTTGTCGTGCAGCGTCCGCGAAATCACGACGAACGCGCCGCCGTGGTCCCGCGAGATCACGACGAACACGATCGGGCCCCTGAAGTTGGTGATCGCGCGCCCGATCTCGGCACCGAACTCGAGCTGCCTGCGGCGCATCGACTCGGGTGAGCCGTCGAAGCCCGACAGGTTGGCGATCACCACGAGGGGGCGGTTGTCGCTTGCCGCGTTGATGGCGCGCGCGACCTTCTTCGATGCCATCGGGAACAGGGTGCCCGACGTCCAGTGGTCGGGACCATCGGTGGGCACGAAGCCGAGCCGCGCCATCGAACGCGACTCGAATCCCAGCATGCAGACCGGGTAACCGCCGACGTGCGCGTCCCACACGACGGCGATCTCGGCATCGCGCCAGCCCGCCCATCGTTCGAGCGGCGCGTGATCCTGGTCGCTGACGGCCTGCATCACCCGCCGGATGTCGAAGGCCTTCTTGCGTCCGGGGTTGGTCGCGTCGCTGAACACGTCGCCGACGGTCTGGAAGTCGGTGCCGTCGAGCTTGCCGTGCCCGAAGCTGCGCACGTCGCGATCGGCGGGGTCGGCCGTCGTCGCCCGTCGCGGGAACCGATCGCCTGCCAGCATGTAGGTGTGATCGTAGTGCCGCAGCAGGATGCTGCAGGCCTCGGTCAGGTCGCGCGCGAAGTACTGCGCCTGGCCGTTGGGTCCCATGATCCGCTCGTAGCCGCCGATCCCGAGGTTGTCTTCTGCCGAGACCGAGCCCGAGTAGTCGAGCGCGGTCTTGCCGGTCAGCACCATCGCGCTCTCGGGCATCATCACGAGGATGCCGCGCGTGTGCATCAGCATGGTCGCCTCGGCGTTCCAGTAGGGCTGCGCGCCCACGTTGATGCCCGTGACGACGATGTTGATCTCGCGGCCCGCCTGGGTGAACTCGATGATCCGGCGAAGCACGCGGCCGATCCAGTCCATGTTCTCGGTGCCGCTCTCCATCGAGATCTTCGCGCCGGCCGAGAGCGAGAACCACTCGAACGGCACGCCCATCGACTCGGCCAGGTCGAGGCCTGCGAGGATGCGCCGGCATTCAGGCTCGGCAACGGATCCGACTTCCTTGCTCGGATCGCCCAGCACGATCACGCGTGTCACGCCCTCCGGGTACTTTGCCGTGAAGTTGCGGACGACGCCGCACACCACGTTCGCCGTGTTCTTGCCGTGGGGGCGTGCGACCGGCACCAGCCGGCCGTCGGCATCGAGATCGTGTTCGACGAACTCGCCTGACGGGATGTCGGAGTCGGTGTGCTCGCCGTTCGGCGTCAGCAGGCGGATCACTTCGTACGGGTAGATCAGCCCGCGCTGCCGCATGCGCACGACTTTCTGGGTGTACTCGTCGAGTGGCTCGATCAGCCGTTCGCTCGGGTCGGTGAACTGCAGGACGAGACCGTGCCCGCCAGCCGTTGACATGCTGAGGGCGGTGTCGCGCAGGTCACCCGTCTCGGGGTCAGGCATCCGTGCGCGGAGCACGACCTTCTCGAGGCCGAGGCCCTCGGTGTGGACGGCCATGCGGCGCATCACGCCCAGCAGTTCGTCGCGCGGGATCGCGAGCGTCGGCCACACGTCGAGCACGATCCGGTTCCAGTGCAGGCGATCGTCGGGACCCCGGCGCGCCTGTACCTCGCGGATGGCCGCCGCCGCCTCGAACACCATGCGCTCGAGGTGAGGCACCTGCACCAGCGTGCCATCCTCGTCGCGCACGGGCGTCACATCGCGTACTTCGGCCAGCGCGAACAGGCGCTCATCCTTCGCGTTCTCGCGCGACGTCGCCTTGAAGAGGAAGACGTCCTCGACCGAGGGCAGCCGCTCGATGGCAAACCGCTGGAAGCGCGCGACACCGAGGCGCTTGCCGACCATCGGATGCAGGCCGCGATAGAGCCGGTCTTCGTGCCAGCGTCCCTCGTCCATCCTGAGCGTGAAGTACTCGGTGCCGCTTGCCGCCCAATCGGCGCGGCGGCCAGCCACGGCCACCACCACGCGCCGAAGGGGACGACGGAACGCCGAGGCGTCGAGCATGGCCACCAGGTCACGGGCCGTGTCGTCGGCGGCGGCCGCGTCTTCGCGGCACGCATACACATCGAACAGCACCTGGTGGTCGTCGGGTTGCGCGTCGGCCACGGTGGCCATCGTCGCGAGGACCGCTGGCAGGTCACCCCAGCGGGCATGCGACGCCACGACGTGCAGGGCGCGGCCCTCGTGCTCGTAGTGCGCGAGGCAGATGCTGCGCCCGGCCACTTCGCGCGCGTCGCACTGGCCCACGCCGCGCACCCGGTAGAAGCGCCGCGTCAGCACCTCGAGCATGATCTGGCGCAGGACCGGCGCCGCATCGTCGAAGCGTCCGGAGAGCAGGCCGCCCAGCGGCAGGGGGCATTCGACCAGCGCGTGAATCCTGGCTTCGCGGTCGCGCGAGCCGGGATCGCGCATCACGTGCGCCAGGTGCGCCTCCATCTCGGCGTAGACCGCCTGGCGGCCGCGCTCGAAGATCGGCTGTTCGAAGTAGCGGTACCGCACGTCGCGCGCGAGGTCGGTCAACGTCGGGAACTGGCCCTCTGACGTCTCGATCAGCCGTTCGACGACCTCCATGAAGCCGCCATCGACCTTCGGGAGCAGTGCGGGGGCGCTGCGCAGGCGGCGGTCGAGGATGGCGAGCACGGCCGCCACCTGGTGATCGATGCGCTGGTGCGACTTGTACATCCAGAACAGCCGCGACTTGAGCGCGCTGGTGACCTCGAGGCTGTCGGAGCCGTAGTGGCGCAAGGCCCGCTGCAGGTCGGTCACGAACGCCGGTGGGAGGTCGCTGCCGCGTGCCTCGATCGTCCTGAGGTAGGTGAGGAAGTACTGGCCCGTGCTGAGCGCCGTGGGATCGTCGGCCTCGTCCGCGCCGGCCTGGCGGCGGAAGAGCGACGACACGTCGGCGAAGATCTCGAGCATCTCGTCTTCGCACCGCAGGAGCGACGGCTCGTCGGGTGGCAGGCGGTCGCAGCAGCCGCGATAGTCGTCGACGAGGCGCCGCGCGTCCACGCCGTCGATGTCTGAGCCGAGCATCAGGGCGCGCAGGTCGTCGAGCACCGCGTGCGCGTGATCGAGGTCAGGGGTGCTGAAGGCGCTGGCAAAGGCCTTGAGCCCCACGAGCGCGGCGCGCACGCGCGACGCCGGACGTCCACCCTGCGAGGGTGGCAGGGCCTTGCCGTCGAAGCGGACGCGTTCTTCGCCTTCGGCGGCCGACGCGGCCTCGTCGGGGTCGATGACCAGCAGGCGCGTGCCCGCGCCCACCTGCGCGTTGGCCATCACCGACGTCTCGCGTACCGTGCCGCTGCAGGGGGCAAGGACGTCGGTTTCCATCTTCATCGACTCGAGCGTCGCCACGCGCTGGCCGGTCACGACGTGATCGCCGACCTTGACCGCGAGGCTGACGACCACGGCGGGCCCGAGGGCGCGGATGTCGCCCTCGGCATCACGCGACACCCGGTGCAGCGCGCCGTCGACCTCGATCAGGTGCGTGCTGCCGACCCGTGACGTGATGACACGGAAGCGCGAGCCTCCGCACGTCAGCGTACGGACGTTGGCGGCGATCGGATCGACCCACACGTCGACGCGCACGCCATCGACGTCGACGCGGTAGTGCTCGACGCTCAGCCTGAACACGCGAAGGGTGTACCGGTGACCGCGATACCTGAACTCGACGGCGCGGCCGACGTCTGGCAGCACGCGGGGACGGAAGCGCTGCGCCGAGGCGAAGAACTCGTCGCGCTCGTTGACGAACTCGGCCTCGTAGACATCGATCGCGGCCTGCAGCATCGCGATCTCGCCGTGCTGCCGCGACACGTGCTGGCCGCGCGCCGAAATCGCGTCGAGCCAGTCGACCGTGACGCTGGCCGACCGCACTTCGGGCCGCCTGACGAGGTGTTCGAGGAAGGCGCGGTTGCTCACGCCGCCGTCGACGATGATCGTCGCGTCGGCGAGACCCGCCGCGAGCGTGTCGAGCGCCTCGTCGCGGGTCCGTCCGAACCCGATCAGCTTCGCGAACATCGAGTCGTACTCGGGCCTGACGACATCGCCCTCGTTGACGCCGCTGTCGAGCCGCAGGCCCGTGCGCGTCGGCACGCGCAGCACACGCACCACGCCGGGAGCCGGCGCGAAACCACGCTCGGCGTCTTCGGCGGTGATGCGCACCTCGACCGCATGGCCCGTGGCGACGGGCGGCTCGCCCTCGAGCGGTCCGCCGCGCGCGAGGTGGATCTGCAGCATGGCGAGATCGACCCCCGTGGTCAGTTCGGTGACCGGGTGCTCGACCTGCAGCCACGGGTTCACTTCCATGAAGTGGAACAGGCGGCTCGCGGGTTCGTACAGGAATTCGACGGCGCCCACGTTCTCGAAACCCGCGGCGCGGCAGAGCCGCACGGCCGACGCGCGCATGGCGCGATCGATGTCGAGTGGCAGATCGGGGGCCGGCGATTCCTCGATCACCTTCTGGTGCCGGCGCTGCACCGTCGCCCCGCGTACGTCGAGCGCCCACGTCGTGCCTCGACGGTCGGCGACGACCTGGACCTCGCGATGGCGCGACCCATCGATCCACTTCTCGACAAACAGCGTGTCGTTGCCGAACGTCCGCCGCGCTTCCTGCCGTGCCGCGTGGAAGGCGCCGGCGAGTTCCGCCTCTGACGTCACCTTGCGAATCGCGCGTCCGCCGACGCCCACGGCCGCCTTGATGACGACGGGGAATCCGAGGCGCTGTGCCTGCGCGCGGGCCGTGTCGACGGTGTCGACGGCGGTACCGCCCCAGGCGACCAGCGGGACGCCAACCTGCGCGGCGAGCCGCTTGGCGGCGATCTTGTCGCCGAGCAGCCGCATCGCCTGTGCGGGCGGGCCGATGAACGTCACGTTGAGGCGCTGGCAGAGTTCCGCGAACTCGGGCCGCTCGGCGACGAAGCCCCACCCGGCCCACGCGGCGTCGGCGCGTGCCGCGAGCAGTGCCCGCTCGAGGCGGGCGGGGTCGAGGTACGCCCGGCGGCGCCAGGGGGCGCCCTCGTCGGCCTCGGGGCCGAGTTCGACGCGTTCGTCGGCTTCGCGCACGAAACGCGAACGCTGATCGCCGTCGGTGAAGAGGGCGATGGTGACCAGCGACGTCCCGTGCACGCGGTTGTAGTCGCGGACGGCCTTGATGAAGCGCACCGCGGGTTCGCCGCGGTTGACGATGGCAATGCGATGGAAGACAGGAGGCACGGCCTGCAGTTCGCGTTCGGCGCCGACCCGCAGGCGCCCACGTTCCTGCCTCACAACTACACGCGCGACTGCGTGGCCTACACGGGGACGCACGACAACGCGCCGATCAACGGGTGGTGGGCCGAGCAGGGCGCAGGCAGTTCGACCCGCACCGCCGAGGATGTGCTGCGTGAGCACGCGCGTGCGCGACGCTATCTCGACACCGACGGGCGCGAGATGCACTGGGTCTGCATCCGGGCGGTGCTCGCGTCGGTGGCCGCACTGGCCATGATGCCGATGCAGGACGTGCTGGGCCTCGGCAACGAGGCGCGGATGAACGTGCCGTCGGTGCCGTCGGGTAACTGGCAGTGGCGCTGCCGGCACGACGCGCTGACGCCGTCGGTCGCCGCGCGGTTGCGTGAGCTGACCGAGACCTACGGCCGCCTGGCGCCTGCGGCCCGGTGATCGGCAGGGGGGCGCCCCAGCACCCTTTGCGGGGGGGTGGCCGAGGCGTTCGGGCAGGCCCTGTGACCAACGGGCGGGATTTCGCATCTCACGGATGCCATGCCTCTGTTCGAATTCAAGTGCCGCGCATGCGGCCACCGTTTCGAAACCCTCGTGATGGGCCAGCGGACCCCGACGTGCCCGCAGTGCGAATCGCTGGATCTCGAGAAGCAGTTCTCAACCTTCGGCATGAGCGCTGGGGGGGCGAAGGGGCGTGCCAGCGCCGCGCCCCGCTTCACTTGAGCACCCGGCCGCGGGCCGGGGGCCTGCTAGATTCGTCGTTCCGACCTACGCCGTGTGCGAGACGACCCACGCGGCGTAACGATCCATCCATCCCTGCAGGAACTTCCTCGTGTCGGGGCTGCCGATGTTCCCGGCGGCGTCGAACAGGTCGGCCTTCGCCTGGATGAACGCCTCGGGCTGGCCCATCGTCTCGTCGAGCTCTGACAATTGCGCCTCGTTGGCATGCCTCATTGATAAGCATGGCTCATTGGCACGCATGCCTCATTGGCATTGACACGCCCGAACCTCTGCACTACGATGCGCGCGAAATCTCAGCCGCAGCTTCTCTGATCGTGCCGCCGCGAGCGCGTCGCTCGCCACGGATGCATCCGTCGAGGAGAGAGCAATGGTATCAGCCAAGGTGCGCGTGTGCGCGTGGGTCCTGGCGGTGACGAGCCTGTGTATCGGAGCCCGCCCGGCCTCGGCGCAGCTCGTCACCGCGTCGATCACCGGCGTGGTGACCGACAACTCGGCCGCATCACTGCCGGGCGTCACGGTCACGGTGAAGGGGGAGCGCCTCATCGGGGATGCCCGTACGTTGGTGACCGATACGCGCGGTCACTACCGGTTCGACAACCTGCCGCCGGGCACCTACGCGGTGAGGTTCGAGCTCGCCGGCTTCAAGTCGGTCGACCGTCCCGACGTGCAGGTGGCCGCGGCCTTCGTGGCGACGATCAACGCGCAGCTCGAGGTCGGCGCGATCGAGGAGACGATCACCGTGTCCGGCGACTCGCCGACGGTCGACACGAAGTCGAACGTCCAGCAGACGGTGATGAACCAGGAACTGCTCGAGGGTGTGCCGACGGGGCGCGACGTGTGGTCGGTCGCGAAGATCATCCCCGGCGTCGCCGTCGGGACGTACGACGTGGGCGGCACGCAGGGCATGCAGCAGAGCGCCATGTCGGCACACGGCTCGCGCACCGACGACAAGACGTTCGCCATCGACGGCATCTCGGTCAACTGGCCGGGCGGCGGTGGCGGGTCGACGATGGTCTACTACGACCAGGGGATGTTCGAGGAGGTCAACTACCAGACGTCCGCGATTCCCGCCGAGGTCTCGATCGGCGGCATCTACATGAACATGGTCACCAAGGCCGGCGGGAACCGCTGGCGCGGCGACCTGCGCGCGTTCTTCGCCAGCGACGCGACGCAGTCCGAGAACTTCGCCGACGTCAGCAAGCAGTTCAACTTCCCCGGCGGGAACCCGGTCGACACGCAGTACGACCTCAACATGACGGTCGCCGGCCCGGTCATGAAGGACCGCATCTGGTTCTTCGGGTCGTATCGCCGGTGGCGGGTCGACAAGCTGGTGTTGAGCGTCACGGATCCCGACGGCAGCCACCCGGTCGACGACAACCGGATCTGGAACGCGTCGGGCAAGGTCACGACGCAGGCCAACGCGAACCATCGGCTCGGCGTCGTCTACAACTACAACCAGAAGTACCGGGGCCACCGCAACGACGCTGGACCCGCGTTCATCTCGAGCGAAGCCACCACACTGCAGGACCAGCCGGGATGGACGGCGCAAGCCAAGTACACGGGCGTCCTGCGGGGATCGTCGGTCTTCGAGTCGACGTTCGGCGGCGTCGGCGGCACGTACCCGGAGTTGTACCAGCCGACGGTGAAGCCCACCGACTACCGGCGATTCGACCAGGTGCTCTCGACGGCGACCGGCGCGGCGCCGCGCAACTACGAGAACCCCAACACGCGGCTGCAGTTCGACAACGTGTTCAGCCACACCGCCAACGCGAAGGGCACGCACAACCTGAAGTTCGGCGTGCAATTCAGCCGGATGGACTATCGCGAGAAGATCACGGCCAACAACGACACGCGCCAACTCGAGTTCGCCAACGGTGTCCCGGTTCGCATCGTCGTCTCGAACACCGGCGTCGACGCGAAGAACTTCGTCCGCCAGTTGGGGTTCTTCGCCCAGGACTCGTGGTCGGCCGGCAAGCTCACGCTCAACGTGGGCCTGCGCGTCGACAATGCGAAGGGCTGGTATCCCGACCAGTCGGCGCCCGCCGGCGCGTTCGTGCAGGCCAGGTCGCTGCCGGGCAAGGCCGTCTACAACCAGTGGCTGGCGGTGTGGCGTGCGGGCGCGGTGTTCGACCTGTTCGGTGACGGGCGCACAGCCATCAAGGGGAACTACAGCCGCTACGGGCACCAGGTCGGGATCGGGCTCGTGACCAACGTCAACCCGATGTTCTACTCGACGGCCAACATCGCGTGGACGGACCGCAACGGCGATCGCCTGCCGCAGCCGTCGGAACTCGGCGCCTTCGAGGGATTCACCGGCGGGGCGACGACACGCTACACCGACGAGAACGGTCCCGACTGGGGATACTCCGACGAGCTCACGGCCGGCATCGAACACCAGTTGATCCGCGACGTGCGCGTCGGCGTGATGTACTACCACCGCACCAACCGGAAGCTGCTCGGCGGCCGCAACATGGCCGTCCCCCAGACGGCCTACACGCCGGCGCAGGTCACCAATCCCCTCGGCGGCACGGTCACCGTCTACAACCTGCTGCCGGCCTACGTAGGGCGGCAGGACACGGTGCGCGAGAACATCCCGGCACTCGACACCGACTACGACGGCGTCGAGGTGACGGCCACCAAGCGCTTCTCGCGGCGCTGGCAGATGCTCTTCGGCTTCACGGTCGGCAAGAACGTCGGCGGCATCGACCTCGGTGACTTCAACGATCCCAACAACCTCGTGAACCAGCAGGGCAAGGTCGGAAACGACGCGACGTACTCGCTCAAGATCGCCGGGACGTACGTGATCCCGAAGATCGAATTGAGCGTCGCGGGCAGCGCCTTGCGCAACACGGGCTATCCGCGTCACTTCTCGTACAGCGTGAACCGGGCTGCCTTCGCCGGCCTGACGCGGTCGTCGCAGACCGTCTACGTCAACGCGCGCGGCGACGAGCGGCTGCCCAGCGTGAGCATGGTCGACCTGCGCCTCTCGCGCCGCTTCCGATTCTCGTCGTCGATGTCGATCGAGCCGCAGCTCGACATCTTCAACGTCGCGAACAACGACGTCATCGTCAACATGGTCAACACGCTCGGGAGCCGCCTCGGCTACCCGAGCGAAATCCTCGCACCCCGCATCGTGCGGGTCGGCGTCGCCGTACAGTTCTGATACCTCCAATCGACGAGGGTCCGATGCGACACGCACCGTCAGTTACGACACGGTTCGTCCTGTTCGTGGCCGCCATCCTGGCGATCGTGGCACCGCCACGCCCGTCGGCGCAGCAGGGAGGCGGCAAGCCCGCCGAACATGCGAAGCAGTACACGCGGCTCCTGATCCGCAATGTCATGGTGATCTACGGCAACGCCAAGCCGCCGTACGGGCCACTCGACATCCTGATCCAGGACGGCCTGATCGCCAGGATCGGGTCGAGTTCGTCGCGTGATCCCTGGCCGACCGCCGATGCCGTCATCGACGGTACCGGGAAGTACGTGATGCCGGGCATCGTCAACACGCACATGCACTGGCACGAGGAGCGGCAGGCCGGCATCCCGCAGCCGATCCAGTACGAGCGCAATCTCTACCTCGCAACGGGCACGACGACGGCGCGCGAGGTGGGTGGCGACTCGGTCAAGACGAAGCAGTGGAGGCAGGAGAGCAACGCGCACACGATCATCGCACCGCGCATCCTCATGTGGAACCGCCCGAGTCTCGGGAAGAACCGGACGCCCGATGAGATCCGCGCCGGCGTGCGCCAGGCGAAGGCCGACGGCTACGACGGCCTGAAGATCGGCGGCCTCGATCGCGACCAGCTCGCAGCGCTCCTCGATGAGGCCAAGAAGCAGAACCTCTGCACGACCACGCACATCGGCGTCGAGGAGACGACCGCGAAGGACTATGTCGACCTCGGCGTGTGCTCGATCGAGCACTTCTACGGCGTCGGTGACGCCGCCCTCGACGGCATCCAGGACTTCCCGCCCGAGCACAACTCCAACAACGAGATCCACCGGTTCGGCCGCGCCGGCGAGCTCTACGAGCAGGCGAACCCAGAGAAGTTGAAGGCGTTCGTCGAGAACATGGCGGCGAAGAA
>JAEUQQ010000588.1 GCA_016789685.1 Acidobacteriota bacterium
CTCGAACTCGCGTCGCTCTCGGCCTCGGCCGACCTGCACGCGCACATCTCGAGGATGCTGACGACGCTGACCGGCGCGGGCCTCGTCTCGATGGGCGAGTACGATCCCGTACGGCGGGCGATTGTGCTGCGCCGCATCGACACTGACTCCACGGTCCTCAGGCTGGCCACACAAGCGCTGGGCTTCGACGTGCGCGAACTGGTGTCGCCGCTGTCAGACGACGACTACGTACGCATCGTCGGCGAACGCGTCGCGGTCCACCATTCGCTGGCCGACGTGTCGTTTGGCGCCTTCCCACGGGCCGCGTCAGCCGCGCTGCAGGCCATCACGGGCTTCGACACGTTCATCGGCCTGGCCTTCGTCAACGAGGGCGCACTGGCGGGCACGGCGGTCCTCGGGTTCCGCAAGAACGTTCCGCACCCACCACCGCTGCTGCTCGACGCCTTTACGTCAATCGCCGCGATTTCGCTGAAGCGCCGCGCCGTCGAGGGTGACCTGCGCCGCACCAGCGAGCAACTGCGCGCCGTCGGCACCCACCTGCCCGGCGTCATCTACGAGTTCGTCGCGGGGCCCGCCGGATGGGGCCTCAACTACATGAGCGACAGCGTCGAGCGCATCGTCGGCGAACCGGTCGAGCCGCTGCAGTCGCTCTTCGGGCGGCTCGTCGCACGCATCGTCGCTGACGATCAGGGCAGGTTCCTGTCGTCGATCGAGCACGCCGTGACGCACCGGGCGCAGTGGGACTGCGACGCGCGCATCAACACGAGCGATGGGCGGTTGATCCACTTCAGGGGCAGTTCGCACCCGCGCGTTGTCGGCGATACGATCATCTACGATGGCTTCCTCCTCGACGTCACCGAGCAGAAGCGGGCCGAAGCCTCGGCTCGCGAACACCGGGCCATGGTCGATGCGATCGTCGAGTCGTCGCAGGACTGGATCTGGGCCATGGAGCCCGACGGCAGGCACACGTACTCGAACCCCGCCGTCGAGCGCATCCTGGGCCACACGCCCGCCGACGTGCTCGCCGCGGGCCTCGAGTTGCTGCATCCCGGCGACGTTGCGCTGTTCGAGCGCACGCTCGCCGAGGCCTGCGCAACGCGCCGGGGGTGGACCGGCGTGCTCGGACGATGGAGGTGCCGCGACGGCAGCTACCGGCACCTCGAGAGCAACGCGGTGCCGCTGCTGTCGCCCACGGGCGACCTCATGGGATTCCGCGGGGTCGATCGCGACGTCACCGATCGGGTGCGGGCGGCCGAGGAGCGCGAGCGCCTCACCGGGCAGCTGCAGCAGGCCCAGAAGATGGAGTCGGTCGGGCGACTCGCCGGCGGCGTCGCCCACGACTTCAACAACCTGCTCACCGTCATCAACGGCTACAGCGACCTGCTGCTCGCCGACGTCAACCCCGCCGATCCGGCGCACGAGAGCCTCGAGCAGATCCGCAGGGCAGGCGAGCGGGCGGCCTCGCTCACGCAGCGGTTGCTGGCCTTCAGCCGCAAGCAGGTGCTGCAGCCGCGCGTGCTCAACATCGATCGTGTGCTCGGCGACCTTCAGCCGATGCTGGCGCGCCTCGTCGGCGAGGACGTCGACGTCAGGCTCGACCTCGGCGCACCGCACGCGACGGTCCACGCCGACCCGCACCAACTCGAGCAGGTGGTGCTGAACCTCGTCGTCAATGCCCGCGATGCGATGCCTCGTGGCGGACGCCTGGTCATCGCCACGGCCGACATGACGGCGTCAGCGCTGCCGCCGACGATGCACGGGTACGTTTCACTGACCGTCAGCGACAGCGGCGTCGGCATGGACGAGCCGACGCGCCAGCAGATGTTCGAGCCCTTCTTCACGACCAAGGGCGCCGGCAAGGGCACCGGGCTCGGCCTGTC
>JAEUQQ010000608.1 GCA_016789685.1 Acidobacteriota bacterium
CACCGTGGACGTGAGCCAGGGGGCGCAGTTCGAGATCGACTGCACCGTCAACCGGCACACCGCAGGCATCTACGGCTTCGGCAAGGGCTGGATTGTCTGGCCCGCGCCCGAGAACGAGACCGTGGTCAGGCGGAACGAGTGGAACGACATGCTGTGCATCGTGCGCGGCAACCGGTACATCGCGCGGCTCAACGGCGTGCCGATGATCGACTACACCGATCCCCATGCCCCGTTCCTCGACGGCACGATCGCCCTGCAGCTGCACTCGGGTGGCGAGGGGCACATGCAGTTCAAGGACGTGTGGATCAGGGATCTCAGCCGCCGGTGATCGCGTAGATCCGAATCGGACGCGCACGCACACGTGGAGCCGAGCATGTCGACGAGAGTGGTGTCTCTCCTGATCGCCTTCGCCTGGACGATCGCCACAGCGGATGCGCAGCCGGTCGGTCATCAGCCTGCGGAGCAGGCGGCCGTGCTCGCCGCGTTCGATCGGTACCTGGAGGCGGTGTCGGCCAACGATCTGCGTGCCATGGCATCGATGCAGACGCCCGACGGGATGACGTAACGGGCGCGCATCGCGGCGGGTGAGCCTCCGCAGATCGTCGGCCGCTCAAACGCATGGTGGGTCGCGCCCGGGCGCGCCGGCGGACCGCCGCTCCGCGAGCGCTACTGGTCGCCGACCGTGTTGATCCGGGGTCCGATCGCCCTCGTCTGGGCCCCGTACGAGTTCAAGGTCGATGGCAAGACGACACACTGCGGCATCGACGTGTTCGACTTCGTCAAGACCGACGGGCGCTGGATCGTGTCGAACGCGATGTGGACCGTCGAGCCGGACGGGTGTGCCGAACTGCGGCGCACGGATCCGACGGCCCGACGCTGAGACGAGAGGGATCCCTGGCGGGGCAGACATGTGGCCGCGCCAAGCCAACGCAGGGCGGCGGCGCGTGCGACCTCGAGGAGCGCAGTGTGCGACGGACACCCTGGTTCGAACGGCGGTTTCTCCCCATCGACGACAACGGCCTGCTGCCGGGCATCCTCGAGCGGCTCGACGGTACGCCCGCGCGCGTGGCGTCGCTGATCGGGATGCGCGCGCCCGCGGTTGCCGCCCAGTCGGGATGGAGCCCCGCACAGGAGCTTGGCCACCTCATCGACCTCGAGCCGCTGTGGCTGGCGCGTGTGCACGACATCGTGGAAGGGCGCCAGGAGCTGACGGTCGCCGACCTGTCGAACCGCGCGACGCACGAGGGCGATCACGACCGCTGGCCGCTCGACGCACTGGCCACCCGTTTCACGACCGAGCGCGCCCGCCTGGTGGCCGCGTTGCGCGCCCTCACGCCCGACGACCTCGACCGCGCAGCCCGCCACCCCCAGCTCGGCACGCCGATGCGTGCGATCGACCTGGCCTACTTCGTCGCAGAGCACGACGACCATCACCTGGCGAGGCTCCGCGCCGGCAACAGCTGACCGGCGCGGCGATCAGGCGCCCGTGTCGGCCTCCGACGATGCCGGGAAGCGTGACTGGATCCACGCGTTCCACGCCGGTGTTTCGCGGGCGGCTGTCTCGTCGGCGCGGTCGCCGTAGTGATAGACGCTCAACGCGACCATGCTCTGGCTGCCCATGCTGAAGGCGCCGAGCGCGGCAACACCAGGCCCCGGCGTGTCGAGCCGCAGCAGGGCGTCGTGCGGGCTCTGGCTGAGATACTCCGCGACGCCGCCGAGTGCGGGCACGCCCGCTGGCGTCGTCCAGCGCGCGCCGACGCTCACGCCTTTCACGGCGAGGGCCGCGGTCAGCGTGTCCCACGCCTCGGCCTCGGTGCCCGGGACGGGGATCACGAACTGCATCAGCGCGGAGCGCTGGTTGCGGAAGTGCGTGAGGTAGATCCGCAGCGTGCGGAAGAAGCCGGGCCACCCGTGTTCGGTGCCTTCGAGCTGGCCGTCCCAGTCGTCGGTGCTGGCAAAGAGGCTGTGCACCACGCGGACGAGGCACACGCCACCCGCACGCGCTTCGACGGTCCACTCGGTGGCGATGGGCGGCGAACCACCCCACCCCTCACCCTGCGCGGCGAACATCCGCGGCGGATCCCAGGCCGTCACGGCCGCACGCGACTCCATCCCGGGACCGAAGTTCATGGTCACGGCGACGGGGGTTCCGTCGCGCTCCTCGAACGTCGTCGGCACGAACCACGACGAAATGCCGGGCCCTGTGGCGATCGCCTGCCACACGTCCTCGGGCGTGCCCGGGACTTCGACTTCGGACTGGACGGAACGGCGACCGGAGGCTTCCTTCTTCACGCTCATGAGGGCTCCTTGGGACCTGTCTGCTGCGGTAGCGGGTGCGCCACGATCACCAGGCGGTGCGCCCGGCCGCCGGGGGCGGATTCGTCGTGGTATTTCGACACGAGGTTCGTGATGGCCTCGGTGAGTTCGTGGCTGAATGCGGCGCGGTCTGCCGCCGAGCGGAAGCGCACCTCGGTATCGACCGCCAGGGTCGCCAGGCGCTTGCCCGTGCCGGTCGCGCGACGCACCAGATCGGCCACCTCGCGCACGACGCGTGCGCCGAGGGCGATCAGGTAGCTCGCCGACAACCGGTCGATCGCGCGATGCGGATGCGCGGCGGCCGGCCCCAGCGCGCCGGGCGAGACGACGTAGGACGCGGCGGTCGCGACGAGCAGCCGTTCCGTCAGGCCGCCCCACTTGCGTTCCTGCGCGAGCCGCACCAGCCCGTGTGCCTCGAGCGCGTTCAGGTGGTAGGTCACTTTCTGCCGGGGCAGGCCGACCCGCGCGGCCAGCGTTGCCGCCGAGGCGGGCGCGCCAAGTTCCGCGAGGAGCCGACTCCGCACCGGCTCGAGCGCGATGGTCGCCGCGGCCGGATCGTCGATCACCTGCAGGTCGAGCATGCACGAGAGGGTAGACTTGACAAGTTTTGTTGTCAAGACGATTCCGCCGCTTTTCCTCGAGACCGTGGCGAAGGCCGCCGCCGGTCAAGATATGTCACTTGACGGTTATATAACCAAGTGGTAAATAATCTCGGTGCCGTCTGCCGACCTGTCCACGATCTTCGCGGCGCTCGCCG
>JAEUQQ010000621.1 GCA_016789685.1 Acidobacteriota bacterium
CTCGGCGTCAGGCTGACCATGCTGACCGGCGATCGCGCCGGCGTCGCCGGTCCCATGGCGCGGCGCCTGGGGATCGACGCGGTCGTCGCCGAGGCGATGCCCGACGCGAAGCTCCGGACGGTCGAAGCGCTGGGGGCCGAGGGGCACCGTGTGGCGATGGTGGGCGACGGGATCAACGATGCGCCGGCGCTGGCGCGGGCCGATGTCGGTATCGCGATGGGCAGCGGGACCGACGTCGCGATGCAGGCCGCTGACGTGACGCTGATGCGCGGCGATCTGTCGATGCTGGTGACCGCGATTCGCCTGTCGCGCCGCACGCTGGCGACCATGCGGCAGAACCTCTTCTGGGCCTTCGCGTACAACGTGCTCGCGGTGCCCGTGGCGGCCGGCCTGCTGGCGCCGTGGGGCATCACGCTGAGTCCCGTGCTGGCGAGCGCGGCGATGGCCCTCAGCTCGGTCACGGTGGTGACCAACAGCCTGCGGCTGCGGCACACGAGGATTACGCCATGAGCGCATCGAAGCGGGTGCCGGCGCCGGGCGCGCCCGAGGTCGCAGCCGTCGTCTGCGCCTGTGGGGCTCCAGAGGCGGTTCCGGCGGGCGAGGGACGCAAGGCCGTCGCCGTCGACCCCTCCATCAAGCGTCGCAACCTCGCGCGCCTGCGGCGGATCGAGGGACAGGTGCGCGGGCTGCAGCGCATGGTCGACG
Source organism: Acidobacteriota bacterium (assembly GCA_016789685.1). Taxonomy (GTDB): domain Bacteria; phylum Acidobacteriota; class Vicinamibacteria; order Vicinamibacterales; family JAFNAJ01; genus JAEUQQ01. The sequence continues at coordinate 706 of JAEUQQ010000621.1, forward strand.
AGGAGCGCTATTGCGCCGACATCCTGATGCAGGTCGTGTCGGTACAGGAGGCGCTGCGCGCCGTCTCACGCGAACTGCTGCGCAACCACCTCACGCACTGCGTGACGGCGGCCATCCAGCGCGGCCCCGAGCAGGCCGACGCCGTCCGCGACGAAGTCGTCGACCTCTTTGCTGCCCACCTCCGGTGACAACCGTTTCCCGGCGCAACCCCCAGCTGACCGAATTGGGGTCTGGCCCGAAAGCACGATTTCGCCAACGGAGTCCGTCCTGAACCCCGAATTGGGGTCAGACCCCAATTCCTGTGGATGAGGTGCGGGCGACAACTGGAGGAGGCACTTTCGCTGCCGCGGTTGGCCGGCTCGGCGGTAGAATCGGCGCCACACTCACAGGGGCAGGTTCCATCGAAATGGGGAGGCCATGGGCGCATTTCATCCGCAGGTCGTGCATTTTGCCGTCGCGTTGCTCGTCGTCGGCGTCGGGTTCCGCCTCGTGTCGCTCCTGGGCCGTCCGGCCTGGATTGGACCGGCCGCCGCGGCGCTGCTGCTCGGTGGGACGCTGGCGACGTTTGCCGCGGTGAAGAGCGGAGACGATGCCCATGGGCCCGTCGAGCGGATCCCTGGTGTGCGCAGTGTCGTGGTCGAGCACGAGGAGTGGGCGCATCAGACCCGGAACGTCTTTGGCGCCGTCGCCCTGCTCGAGTTGATCGCGCTGGCGCTCCGGAAGTCGCCGAAAGCGAAACTGGCGCACGTCGCCGTCGCCGTGGTCGGCCTCTTCGGCGTCTACAGCCTGTATCGCACGGGCGAGCACGGCGGCGAGCTCGTGTATGCGTATGCAGGCGGGCCGGGAATTCGCAGTGGCGACCCGCAGGACGTCGGACGCCTGCTGCTGGCCGGGCTGTATCATCAGGCCCAGCTCGATCGGAAGGCCGGCAAGGCCGCCGAGGCCGCGCAACTCATCGACGAGGCGGCGCGGCGCTTCGGCAGCAGCCCCGAGGTGCAGCTGCTGCAGATCGAGTCGCGGCTGGTGGATCGGAAGGACGCCGCGGGCGCCCTCCAGGCCCTGACCGCCCTCCAGGTGCCGGCCGGCAGCGCGCCGCTGCAGACGCGCGCGGCGATGCTGAAGGCGGATGCACTGCTTGCCGATGGCCGCAGGGACGACGCCATCGCGACGCTGCAGCAGTTGTCGCAGCAGTTCCCGGCGAGCACGCGCATCAAGCAGCGCCTCGAGCAGCTGACGAGGCCTGGCGGACAGTAGTCCGTCAGGCCACGTTGATGACGCGAGTCGAAGGGAGCCGACTGTGTCCGTGAGCGATACCCTGCAGGCGATGCGCACCGGGTTCTCGAAGAACTTCTGGATCGCCAACACTCTCGAGCTCTTCGAGCGCTTCGCCTACTACGGCAGCAAGGCGGTGCTCACGGTCTACGTCGCGGAAGCGGTGGGCCTGGGGCCAGAATCAGCGGGGTGGCTGGTCGGCAGCGTCTTCAACACGCTGCTGTACTTCCTGCCGATTCTCGCGGGCACGGTCGTCGACCGGTACGGATTCAAGACCTCGCTCTCAATCTGCTTCACGGTGTTCTCGCTGGGATACCTGCTGATCGGCCTTGCCGGGCTCCCGGCGGGGCAGCCGATGGTCGAGATGCTCGGCGCGCGGAACTACATGCTCGTGGCGCTCATGATCACGGCAGCCGGTGGTTCGCTGATCAAGCCCAGCATCGTCGGCACGGTGGCCCGCACGACCACGGCCGAGACGAAGTCGCTGGGCTACTCGGTCTACTACATGCTCGTGAACATCGGCGGCGCGATTGGCCCGCTGCTGGCCGTGCCGGTGCGCGAGAACCTCGGCATCGCCTACGTGCTCGTCATGTCGTCGGTCGTGAGCCTGGTGCTGCTGCTCGCGACGCTGCTGTTCTTCCGCGAGCCGCCGCGGCCGGCCGAGGCGCCAGCGGCCAAGTCGATGGGCCTGGTGCTGGGCGACATGGTCAAGGTCTTCGGCGACCTGCGATTCATGGCGTTCCTGGTCATCTTCTCGGGCTTCTGGATCATGTTCTGGCAGATCTTCTACTCGCTGCCGTTCTTCGTGCGCGACGTGCTGAAGTTCCCGCGGTTCGAGATCATCGAAACGGTCGATGCGTGGACCATCATCCTCGTCACCGTGCCGGCCACTGCGCTGGCCAAGAAGCTGTCACCGATTCGCGCGATGACCCTCGGGTTCGCGCTCGCGAGCCTGTCGTGGTTCGTGATGGCGATGTCGCCGGCAGTGACCGCGGTCACCATCGCCGCGATCGCGCTGTTTGCCGTGGGAGAGGCGACGCAGGCGCCGCGCTACTACGAGTACGTCGCTGACCTGGCCCCCAAGGACCAGGTGGGCACGTACATGGGCTTCGCGTTCCTGCCCGTGGCCATCGGCACGTTCGTCGCCGGATGGATCGCCGGCCCCCTCGTGACGCACTACGTGGGCGTGACCGTGGATGGCGTGCTGCAGCCCGGGCCGGGGGCAGACGCGCCACAGGAGATGTGGTTCGTGATCGGCGCAATCGGCGTCGTGGCGACGACGCTGATGCTGCTCTACGATCGTTTCGTCACACCGCGTGCCGCCGCGAAGTAACATCGACGAATGCGCGTCGTCCTGATCGCGACCTACGAGCTCGGGCGGCAGCCGTTCGGGCTCGCGTCGCCGGCGGCGTGGCTTCGCGAGGCCGGGCACCACGTGACGATGTGCGATGCCTCGCGCGGCCCGATCGACCGCGACGCGGTTGCGGCGGCCGACCTGATCGGCGTCCACCTGCCGATGCACACGGCCACCCGCCTGGCGCTGCCCATCCTCGAAGCCGCCAGAGTGCAGGCCCCCGCGGCGCGCCTGTGCGCCTTCGGACTTTACGCCCCCCCGAACGCCGACCACTTGCATGCGTGTGGCGTGGATGTCGTGCTCGGACCCGAGTTCGAGGCCGACCTCGCCGCCCTGGCCGATGCGCTGGGCGCACCAGTCGCCGCCGTACCATCGTCTGGCGCGCCGCGCGCGCTGCCGCGGCTGGTGTTCCGCGTGCCCGACCGCAGCGGCCTGCCGCCGCTCTCGCGCTACGCGCACCTGGCAGATACCGATGGCGGCACGCGCATCGTGGGCGCGACCGAGGCCTCGCGCGGCTGCAAGCACCTGTGCCGCCATTGCGCGATCGTTCCCGTTTACCGAGGGCACTTCCGCGTCGTGCCGGTCGAGGTCGTCCTGGCCGACATCGATCAACTGGTGGCCGCCGGCGCGACGCACATCACCTTCGGCGATCCCGACTTCTTCAACGGTGTGACGCACGCCATCCGCATCGTCGAGTCCCTGGCCGTGCGGTACCCGGGCCTGACGTACGACGTCACGATCAAGGTCGAGCACCTGCGAAGGCACCGGTCAATGTTGCAGACGCTCGTCTCCACGGGCTGTGCCTTCGTGACCAGCGCGTTCGAGTCGTTTGACGACGACGTGCTCGGGATGCTGGCGAAGGGCCACACGTGCGCCGACGCCGAACAGGTGGTCGCGCACGCGCGGAGCATCGGCCTCGCCATCGCGCCGACCTTCGTGGCCTTCGGGCCGTGGACGACCCTCGAACGCTACGCGCGCTTCCTCGACACCATCGCCGAGTGGGACCTCGTCGACGCCGTGGCGCCGGCGCAGCTGGGGTTGAGGTTGCTGCTGCCCGCCGGATCGCCGCTCGTCGAGGTCCCGGCAGTTGCCGCCCGCGTCGAGGGGTTCGACGCCGGGCATCTGGCGCATCGCTGGGTGCACGACGACCCCCGCATCGACGCCATGCAGCGTGACGTGATGGCGACCGTGGGCAGGCAGGCGCGCCGCTCGCGCCGCAACGCCTACGAGGCGGTCGTCGCCTGTGCGACGGCACACGGGATCGGGCTCGCCGCGTCGCGCGATGCCGGGCGCACGCGGGCGACGGCGATCGCCACGATCGACGAACCCTGGTACTGTTGAGCCGAGCCATCCGGTGAGCCGGTGGCTCCCTTCTGACACGTCATGAATCGCATCCTGATCGTCGCGGCCACCACCGGCTACCAGACCCGATCGTTCGAAGAGGCGGCGGCGTCACTCGGCGCCGAGATCGTCTACGCCACCGACCGGTGCAAGTCGCTCGCGGATCCGTGGCGCGATGGCGCCATTGCCATCAAGTTCGCCGATCCCCACGCGGCGGCCGACCTGATCGTCGAACGGCTGGCCGAGCGTCCCGTTGATGGGGTGATCGGCCTCGGCGACCGGCCGGCCTACGTGGCGTCGTGCGCGGCGATGCGGCTCGGGATCCCGTTTCACGCGCCCCAGGCCGTGAGCGCCGCGATCCACAAGGTCCACACGCGTGGACGCCTGCTGGGGGCCGGCCTCCGCACCCCGTGGTTCGTGTCGGCGCCCGTCGATGCGCCGCTCGATGCGTTCGCCGATCGCGTGCGCTTCCCGTGCGTCGTCAAGCCCGTGCACCTCTCGGCCTCACGCGGCGTGATGCGCGCCAACGACGTCGCCGAGTTCGAGCGCGCGCGGCAGCGACTGGCGGCCCTGCTCGAGCGGCCAGACGTGGCGCGCGAAGGTGGCCAGCGCGAGATCCTCGTCGAAGGGTTCATTCCGGGGCACGAGTACGCGCTCGATGGCGTGCTCGACCGCGGGGCGTTGCGGGTCTTCGCGATTTTTGCGAAGCCCGATCCGCTCGACGGCCCCTTCTTCGAAGAGACGATCTATGTCACGCCGCCCGGCTTGCCCGAGGCGACCGAACGCCTCATTGCCGGGACGGTGGCGCACGCGGCAGCGGCGCTCGGGCTGTCGCACGGCCCCGTGCATGCCGAGTGCCGCGTCAACACCGAGGGCGTGTTCGTGCTCGAAATCGCTCCGCGGCCCATTGGCGGGCTGTGCGGCCGCGCGCTGCGGTTCCGGACGCGCGACCGCGACGGCCTGTCGCTCGAGGAGGTGCTGCTGCGCTTCGCGCTTGGCGATCCGCTCGAGGGCTACGGGCGCGAGGCCGCGGCGTCGGGCGTCATGATGGTTCCGATTCCCGCACGTGGTCGCTACCGCGACGTCGAAGGACTGGACGAGGCGCGCGCCCTCGAGGGCGTGCGCGATGTCGTCGTCACCGCGACACCGGGGCAGTATGTCGAACCCCTGCCCGAAGGACACAGCTATCTGGGCTTCGTGTTCGCCGAGGGCGACCTGCCCGAGCAGGCCGTCGCGCGGTTGCGCGCGGCGCACGCGCGGCTGCGGTTCACATTCGACCGCGACCTGGCGCGCGGTCCTGCCTACTTCGACTTGGGCGGGACGTAGCCGGGGGGCAGCGTGGCCCCTTCGCCGAAGAAGAACTCCTCCATGTGCTTGGCCACGAGGTCCTGCGCTTCCTTCTGGAAGGGCATCAGGCGGTACTCGTTGAGGATCATCTTCATGCGTTCTTCCCAGAGGTGCCACGCCTCGGCCGAGACGCTGTCGTAGATACGCTGGCCGAGTGCTCCGGGCCACGGTTTTTCGTCGAGGGCGGGGAGTTCGCGTCCGAGCTTCACGCACATCACCGTGCGCGGACCCGAGGCTGGGGGTTCGCTACCGAAAATGGTCATGCGCCGCATGGTACCACCCACCGGCGCTGGCGCGCGAGCCGCCTGAAGTCACCGCAGGCGCCAGGCGAAGCCGCCGGCTGCGCGTGACTGCCTGCTCTGCTGTATTGGAATCGTCTGGCGGGTGTATCGAATCAAGTCATGCGGGCTGCCGGCTCACGTGGCGGCCGCGGGCGGCGCTGGCGTCCGTTCGTCACACTTCGACCTGATTCCCGCATGGAATGTCAGAAGTGGCCGCGCAACCCCACGCTCATGCGGTCGCTGGCACGCATGTTGATGAGATGGTGGTGTGCGACATCCGTCGCACCCATCGCCGTGCCGTTGCGTCGAACGCCACAGGGGGGTGATGGCAGGAGGAATCGACCATGAGTGACAGCATCAACACCAGCGCCCCGAGTCCGCGTCCGAAGATGCGCCGGGGTTTCGCCTCGATGTCAGCAGAAAAGC
>JAEUQQ010000640.1 GCA_016789685.1 Acidobacteriota bacterium
CCCTCTGGCAGCTCTTCTTCGAGCGCAACCCCTGGATCTTCGGCTACGGTCTCAGCTACGTGTACCTGACGGGCCTCGACAACAAGAAACTAGAACAGGTTGTGTCGGGCTACTCCGTGGCCCAAGCCGGGAAGCGAACGGACGCGCTCCTCCGGACCAGGGGGGTGCTCTCCAGCCTGTGCTTCGTCGAGATCAAGAAGCACACGACCCATCTCTTGGAGGCGACGGCATACCGACCGGCGTGCTGGGCACCGTCACGGGACTTGGCAGGCGCGGTGTCCCAAGTGCAGGGGACGGTGGCCCAGGCGGCGCAGGACTTGCGCAAGCTCACGGGACGGAACGACCTTGGAGACCCGACCGGCGAGGAAGCCTTCAACTACATGCCGAAGGCGTTCGTAGTCGTCGGCAGCCTCGGGCAGTTCGTCAGCGAAGGCGGGATCAACGAAGACAAGCACCGATCGTTCGAGCTGTTCAGGGGCAACACCGCGTCGCCGGAGATCATCACGTTCGATGAACTGTATGAACGAGCGCGATTCATCGTCCAGCAGCATGACCAGTCTTCGCCGGGTGGCAGAACGGGAGGCGGGCGATGAACGCTCGGACAGCGGCGCCGATGCCACGGCGCGAAGGGATCGGGAGAAGCTGTTCAGCGAAGACCGCGGCAGAGTGGTCCCGGAGCGGTGTGCCATTTAGGCTCCACTTGAACGCACATGGAGTTACAATGACACATCATGCCGCCTGTCCCGCGCGCCATCCGTAACAAGGGCATCTTCCGTCTGAAGGAAGCCAAGGCGCTGGGGCTCCACCCCGAGCAGGTCCGTAGACTGACCCAGGCCGGCCACCTGACTCGCCTCGGTCGGGGCCTATACGCCACAGCCGGCACGGCCCCCACGGAGCATCACACGCTGGCGGAGGTAGCCAAGCGAGTGCCGAAGGGGATTGTCTGCCTGCTGACGGCCCTTCGGGTCCACGGTCTAGGCACCCAGCACCCGCGCGAGGTCTGGCTCGCCGTGGATCGGCGCGCCGCGATTCCGAGAATCGACGTCTCACCCGTTCGGGTCGTGCGCATCTCTGGCGCGGCGCTCATGAGCGGGATCGACACGCATCGCATCGAGGGCGTCGCCGTTCGTGTGACGAGTCCCGCCCGGACCGTCGTCGACTGCTTCAAGTTCCGCAACAGGATCGGCGTCGATGTCGCGGTCGAAGCACTCAGGGACTACCGTCGCCTGCGGAAGGGGACGGTCGACGAGCTGTGGCACCAGGCAACCCAGCTCAGGATGAGCCGAGTGATCCGGCCGTATTGGGACGCGATAGCTTCGTGAAGGGCAAGAGCCCGGTCAACGTCGGGGCGTCCGTCAGGGCGCGGCTCCTCACGGTGTCCAAGGAGCGTCGTGAGGACTTCACACTGACGCTCATGAACTACGCTGCGGAACGCTTCCTGTACCGTCTGTCGCAATCACCCCGCCGGGACCAGTTCGTCCTGAAAGGCGCCATGCTGTTCGCCGTCCAGATCGGCGAGCCGTATCGCCCGACGCGCGACCTCGATCTGCTGGGCATGGGCGAGCCCACGGAGTCGGCCATCGCAACGGCTGTCCGCGACATCGCGACGACACCCGCCGCCGACGACGGGCTCAGCTTCGACGTGGACAGCCTGCGGGTCCACCCAATCAGGGAAGACAACCGTTACGGCGGCATTCGCGCCGCCATGCAAGCGCGCCTCGCCGAAGCACGAATCCACGTGCAGATCGACGTCGGCTTCGGGGACGCGATCACGCCGGCTGCAATCGACCTCAGTTTCCCGACGCTGCTGGCCGATATGTCGGCGCCGAAGGTGCTCGCGTATCCAACGGAGACCATCGTCGCCGAGAAGGTCGAAGCGATGGTCGATCTCGGTCTCTCGAACAGCCGAATGAAGGACTTCGCGGACGTCGCGATGGCGGCTCGTCGTGTCGCGTTCGACGGCGACACGTTGGCGGCGGCACTCCGCGCCACATTCCGACGCCGCGGCACAACTCTACCGGAGAGTGAAGTGGTGGCACTCAGCGACCGCTTCTTGGGCGACCAGAATGCGCAAGCGAACTGGCGAGCGTTCGTCACCAGGAACCGACCACGCGAGCTCGAGTCCTTGGCCCAAGTCGTGGCCGAACTCCGGGTGTTTCTGCTGCGGCCCCTCGAGCACGCCAGGACCGGCACACCACTCCCCGTCCGATGGTTGCCAGGCGGCCCGTGGACATAGCGGGTCGCCGTCGACAGACCAAGCCGTCGCTCCGGCGATTGCCGGCCGCACCGGGAGCACGCTGGGTGGGTCAAGGCCGCGTCAGCGGCGAGCGCAGCGAGCGAAGCCTTGACGCGCCCGAGTGGTCCCCGATCATCGAGACCGGAGCGACGGCAAAGTACGGTCCCCCGCGATCGGTTTCATCTTGAAACCGGGTTCGTCTTCCGCGTGCCAAGTGGCGCTCCAGGTCGGCGGGAAGTGGACGTGCTTCTCGCGATCGATCTTGTCGCTCAGTTCCGGCGCAACGTCGTCGGCGCCCTCATCGACTGCGACATGCCCCGAGGCCGGACGCGCGTGCACGGACTCGAACAGCGGGGCTACTCGAGGATCAGGAACGACGCGACTTCGTCCTGTTCGAAATCGAGGATCGCGCGACCACTCCGACGTAGCAACTCGATGATCGCTGCGGTTGTGCAGTTGCCCCGTTGGATCCAGACGATCTTGGGTGGGAACCCCTCGACCAGGCTCCGCTGGTGGAAATCGCTGTCCTTCGAGACAATCACGTACCCGTGTTCGCGTGCGTACTCCCAGACGTCGTCGTCGGGTGCACGCTGCAACGCCAACGCCCGAACGTGCACCGAGTCAGGGTACAGATCTGCCACTGCCGCGGAGAGCCGTGGTGACAGGTCGTTGTCGAACACGAGCTTCACGCCGGAACCCTGACGAGGCGCTTCTCCCGGTCAGCGGCAAAGGCCAGGCAGGCCCGGACATCATCAGACGTCAGGTCCGGAAGATCCGAGACGATGTCGTCGACCGACATCCCGGACGACAGATACTCCAGCACGTCGTACACCGTGATGCGCAGCCCACGGATACAGGGCTTGCCCCCACGCTTGCCGGGCTCGATCGTGATGTATGGTCGGTAGTCCATCGGCTGAGGGTAGCACAGGGCTGCTTCGGCGGTCGCGAGCTTCGGGGGACACCAAAGAGGCTGCGTGTCCCCCTCAATCTCAACGTCACCGACAGGACGTCTGCGCGGTCACAGAACGCTCAGATCGTTCCGGTGAAAACGTCATTCCCCCGTCCACGATCGGCACCAGATGGCCATAGTCTCGAGCCAGCGTCAGCGCCTCGCAGACCATCGCCTGGTAGGGCCGCTCGAGCCGCGCGAGGGGTGCCGTGAAGACGACGAACACGCTCCACGCGTAGAGGATGGCGATGCGCGCGAGCAGGCCTTGCAGGCCGCGGCGGAACCGATTCGGAGAGGCCTCCGAATGCAGCCGTGTGATGCGTCCTAGCGCCGAGCGAGAGGCCTTGTGCGGCGAGCGCCACCGCGTGGCGACGCGCCCCGCGACGAACCGCGACAGGGCCGCCCCGGCAAGGGCCGCCCTGTCGCGCCGTGGAGGGGTCTACCGTGAGGCGCGGCGACGGCCGTTGGCGAACACGCCAACCAGGCCCGCGCCGAGCAACACCATTGACATCGGCTCGGGCACCGAGATCGGCGTTGTGCTCAGCTCGGTGAAATCGAACGCCGTGAAGGGCTCGTTCGGGGCGTCGAAATCGACCTGCAGAAAACCGTTCCACCCACCCGCTCCGTCGGTGGTGAAGACCTCGTTGAACCCCAGGTTCGCGAACGCCGCCTGGATGAGTCCGTCCTGGGCATTGGTCTGGGTCGACAGGTTGATCGTCCGCGTTGGGGCAGACGCAAACGTCAGCGTGATCTTGGCCGGTTGCACGTCGTAGTCGCCGAACAGCACGTTGAAGAACAGGACGGCCGACGAGCTGATGTCGGCGCCGGCCACGTGGAAGTTGTAGACGAACCGCGGCTCGTTGGGCACAGCGGGGCCAGATGGATCGGGAAAGTCGGGCTCCGTCGAACTCGTCGAGAGCGCGACATCGGTCCACTTCTGCGCCAAAAAGGCCTTTCCCTGACCGTGCGCGGGCCCAGATCGCGCACGCCGCACTTGAGCCGGCGCCATCGCTGCGGTAGGGTGACAGGCGCGCCACCGGCGCGAGGTGCACGCATGCAGATCTCGCTCACCATCGACGACAACGGCCACTACCTCTGCGATCTCGCCGACGAGAACGAGCACCGGACGATCACCGCCTCGAACGTGCCCGAAGCCGGCGACGACCTCGTCGGCGCGCTCGACGACTGCCAGGCCGAGGGCTTCGGCGAGTCGCTCTGGTACGAACCCGCGGGCAGGTACCGATGGATGCTGCGCCGCTCGGGTGATCGGCTCACGGTCGTCGTGATGTGGTGCGAGAACCCCGTCGTCGGCTACCAGCACGCCTTTCGCGGCGAATGCGAGTTCCGCTGGTTCGACGAGACGGTGCGCGACGCGGTGCGGCGCCTGGGCGCGGCCCAGTCGTAGGCGCGGCCGGGTAGGCGCGGCCGGGTTGTCGCCCCGCGCCGATCGATGTAAGGTGAGCCGCTCAGGAGTGCCGGATGGCCGATCTTCGTTCGTACGTGTTCCTCGATTCCCTGCAGTCGCAGCATGCGGCCTTTCTCGGCACCATCGCGCAGGGCTTCCTGCCGCTGCCCGGTGACGCCTCGCTCTGGGTCGAAATCGCGCCCGGCATCGAGATCAACCGCATCACCGACGTCGCCGTGAAGGCCACCGGTGTCAAGCCGGGCATGCAGGTCATCGAGCGCATGTATGGCCTGCTCGAGGTCCACTCGCCGTCGCAAGCCGACGTGCACGCGGCGGGCGCGGCAATCCTCGAGGCCCTCGGCCTCACGGAAGCCGACCGCTGGAAGCCGCGTGTGCTCTCGAGCCAGGTGATCCACAACATCGACCCGCATCACGCGCAGTTGATCAACCGGATGCGACACGGCTCGCTGCTCATCGCGCGCCAGAGCCTGTTCGTGCTCGAGGTCGAACCGGCCGCCTATGCGGCGATCGCCGCCAACGAGGCCGAGAAGCACGCGATGGTCAACATCCTCGAGGTGCGCGCGGTCGGGTCGTTTGGCCGGATCTACCTCGGGGGCGAGGAACGCGACGTGATCGCCGGGGCGCGTGCCGCCATGACGGCCATCGAGGCGATGACCGGCAAGGAGATGGGCGGCCCGAAGGCGCGCGGCTGAGGTCAGGCGCGATTCGTCCCGCGCACGTCACACATTGCTTGACACCAGGCGAACAAAGAGCGAATCTCTGCGTCACGTCGCCGACGCTGGCGACTGGTAGCCTGTCGGCTCACACGAGGAGGTCGTCCCCATGTCCCTTGCCCAGCAAGCCCTGATGGAACTCTCGGCCGCGCACGAGTACTTCAACCGCTCCACCCGCAACCTCACCGAAGCCCAGTCGACGTTCGCGCCGGCCGAGGGCATGATGACCGCCGCACAGCAGGTCGCCCACGTCGCGCACACCATCGACTGGTTCGTCGAGGGCGCGTTCAGGCCCGAGGGCTTCGACGTCAACTGGGAGGAACACGCGAAGGTGATCGGCAGCTACACGTCGCTCGCCCAGGCGCGCGACTGGTTCGAGCGCGCCGTGGCGGCCGCACGGGCCAAGGCCGAGTCGTGCAGCGATGCCGACCTGATGATGCCGATCCCCGATGGCCCCATCATGGGCGGGGCCCCGCGCCTCGCGATCTTCGGCGCGATCAACGACCACACGGCCCACCATCGCGGCGCACTCACCGTCTACGCGCGCCTCAACGGGATCGTGCCGCCGATGCCGTACATGGACATGTAGTTCGGCCCCGGTTTGCGGCCGGGTCGCGCTCCACACGGCAGCGTCGCTGCCGATGCGCGACCCGGCGCCGCAGGCCGCCCCCCTCGCCCTCATGCTCTCGGCCCTGGCCATCTCGGGCTATCGCTCGCTGCGCGACCTCGTTGTGCCGCTCTCGGGCCTCAACCTGGTCACCGGCCCAAACGGCGCGGGCAAGTCGAGCCTCTACCGCGCGCTGCGGTTGCTGGCCGACGTCGCCCAGGGTCGCGTCATCGGATCACTCGCCCGCGACGGTGGCCTCGAATCCACGCTCTGGGCCGGCCCCGAGTCGTTCGGCCGCGCGGTCGTGTCTGGCGAACGTCCCGTGCAGGGCACGACGCGGAAGCACCCCGTGAGCCTGCGCCTCGGCTTCGCCGGCGACGATTTCGGCTACGCCATCGACCTCGGGCTGCCGGTCGCCTCGCGTTCGGCGTTCACGCACGATCCGGAGATCAAGCGCGAGTGCATCTGGAGCGGCGCGACGATGCGCCCCTCGACGCTGCTGGTCGACCGCCGCGGTCCCGTCGTGCGCACGCGACGCGAGGACGGCGACTGGGACGTGGCGACCGACGACCTCGCCACCTTCGACAGCGCGATGACGCACGCGGCCGACCCGCGGACGACGCCCGAGATGCTGATGCTGCGCGAGGCCATGCGCGGCTGGCGCTTCTACGATCACTTCCGCACCGACGCCGACGCGCCGGCACGCCATCCCCAGGTCGGCACGCGCACGCCGGTGCTCGGCCACGACGGCGCCGATGTCGCCGCCGCGATCCAGACCATTCTCGAGATCGGAGACGTTGAGGCCTTCGACGCCGCCGTCGCCGACGCCTTCCCCGGCGCCGCGGTCGCGGTCACGGCCACTGCGGGACGGTTCGGGATCGACATGCAGCAGCGAGGCCTGCTGCGCCCGCTGGGCGGCGCCGAACTGTCTGACGGCACGCTGCGGTACCTGCTCTGGATCGCGGCCCTGCTGTCGCCACGCCCGCCCGCGCTGCTGGTGCTCAACGAACCCGAAACGAGCCTCCACCCCGACCTGCTGCCCGCGCTGGCTCGCCTGATCGCCCGCGCCTCGTCGCACACGCAGGTCATCGTCGTCTCGCATGCCGCGCCGCTCGTCGACGCGCTGCTGCAGCAGCGCGGCTGTCATGCCATCCGCCTCGACAAGCGACTCGGCGAGACCATCGTGACGAACGACGACGAGTGGATCCGCCCGGGGTGGCACTGGATGACGCGCTAGGCGGGGCACACGGCAGGGCGGGCGACGCGCGGCCTCCCGACGTCGGAGCGCGGCCCGGTGTCCGTCGGGACTACAATGCGCGCCATGCCTACACGCGCTCGCGCTCGCTCGCTTCGTGTTCCTGCGTTCGTCGTGGCCCTCATCCTGGTCGCCTCGGGATTCCTTCTCTCGCGGCCGGCCCACGCGCAATCATCGCTGCCCACGCCCGAGCAGTTCTTCGGCTTCCAGATGGGCGCCGATCGCAAGCTCGCCGACTGGAACAGGCTCCACGAGTACTACCAGGTGCTCGCGAAGGCCTCGACCAAGGTCAAGCTCGTCGAACTCGGCAAGACGTCAGAGGGGCGCCCCTTCATCGCGCTCTTCATCTCGTCGCCCGCCAACCTGGCGAAGCTCGAACAGTATCGCCAGATGAACGCGAAGCTCGCCGACCCCCGCGGCGTGGCCGAGGCCGAGATCCGGAAGATCGTGGCCGAGGGTCGCGCGGTCGTGATCCAGAGCTTTGCGCTGCACTCGAGCGAAGTGGCTGCCGCGCAGACGGCAGCGGAGTTCGTGCACGACAGCCTCACGCGGACCGACGAGGAAGCCACGCGGATCCTCGACAACGTCGTCAGCATCGTGCTCCCGTCGATCAATCCCGACGGCACGCAGATGATTGCCGACTGGTACCTGAAGTACGTCGGCACCGAGCACGAGGCGGCGCCGATGCCGTGGCTGTACCAGAAGTACGCAGGCCACGACAACAACCGTGACGGCTTCGCGCTCAACCTGGCCGAATCGCAGCACGTGGCGCGGCTGATGTACCGCGAGTGGCTGCCGCAGGCCTACGTCGATCACCACCAGATGGGCAGCGGCAACGCCCGCCTCTACATCCCGCCGTACGCCGAGCCCATCAGGCCCGATGGCGATCCGCTCGTGTGGCGCGAGATGTCGTGGTGGGGCGCGCACATGGGCACGAAGCTCGAGGCCGCCGGCAAGACTGGCGTCATCGGCGCCGCGATCTACTCGGGCTGGGGGCACATGGGCTTCCACTGGATCACGCCGTTCCACAACATCGCCGGCATGCTCACGGAGTCGGCGAGTGCCCGGCTCGCGACGCCGATGTTCATGCACCCCGACCAGATCAAGGGCGGCCCCCGCGGCCTGCCCGAGTACACCTCGCAGACCACCATGCCGAGCCTGTGGCCCGGCGGTTGGTGGCGCGTGCGCGACATCGTCGAACAGCAGAAGATCGCCGCGTGGGCGACGGTCGATCTCGCCGCGCGCAACCGCGAGACCGTGCTGTGGAACATGTACCTGAAGACCTCGCGCCAGACCGAGCGCGGCAGGAACGGTGACGTGAAGGCTTACGCGATCGCGGCCGCGCAGCACGATCCGCTGACCGCGAAGAAGCTCGTGAACATGCTGCTCGACTCCGGCGTCGAGGTGCGGCAGGCCCGGGCGCAGTTCGTGGCCGACGGTCGTGTCTACGGCCCCGGCTCGTTCGTCGTGCCGATGGCGCAGCCGAAGCAGGGTCTCGTGCGCTGGATGCTCGGGCGTACCTTCTATCCCGACAACACCTACACGCGCGACCTCGAGGGGAATCCCATCCGCCCGTACGACATGTCGACCGATACGTTCGGCGAGTTCATGGGCGTGCGCAGCGATCCCATCGCCGAACCCGTCACCGCCGACCTCACCACGCTCACCGCCAAGGTGCCCATGACCGGCACGGCGGCCGCCGGCGCCAGTGCCGGCTACGTGCTCGACGGCCGGCTCAACGACGCGTTCCGTGCGGTGCACCTGCTGCTTGCCAGGGGCATCGGGGTGCGTCGTGCGGGTGAAGCGGCGGCCGACGGCAGCATCCGGGCCGGAGACTTCATCGTGAGCGGCGGCGACGTGACCGGCATTGCCGCGCAGGCGGGCGTGAACTTCGTGGCGCTGAAGGCGCCCGTCACGTCGGCGACCTACGAGATCCGGAAGCCCCGCATCGGCATCTTCCAGCGATACGGCGGCGGCAACATGGACGAAGGGTGGACGCGCCTGCTGTTCGAACGCTTCGACATCCCGTTCACGACCGTGATGGACAAGGATGTGAAGGCCGGCGACCTGCAGGCGCGCTTCGACGTGATTGTGCTGCCGGCAGATTCCATCCCCGGCATGACCGGCGAGGCCCCGCCTGCGGGTGCGCGTGGCGGGGGCGAGGGCGGCTTCGGCGGCGGCCAGCAGAACGTGCCGGCCGAGTACAAGAGCGGCTTCGGCGCCGATGGCGTGAAGGCGCTGCAGGCCTTCGTGCAGAAGGGCGGCACGCTCGTCGCGTTCGCGCAGGCGGCCGACCTGCCCGTGCAGCGCTTCGGACTACCGGTACGCAACATCGTCGCGGGGTTGCCGTCGAAGGAGTTCTGGTCGCCGGGCTCGACGCTCCGCGTGAAGTACGCCAACACCAATCCCCTCGCCTACGGCATGCCGGCCGACGGGCTCGCGCTGTTCATGGCGGGCAGCCAGGCGTACGAGGTGACCTCGACCGACCGCAGCCAGGATGTCGAGATCCTCGCCACCTACGTCGATCGCGACCTGTTGCAGAGCGGATGGCTGCTCGGCGAGCAGGTACTCGCGAAGAAGGCCGCCGCCGTCGCGGTGAGGCACGGCGAGGGCCGCGTCGTGCTGCTCGGGTTCCGCGCACAGAACCGCGCCCAGACCCACGGCACGTTCAAGCTCGTGTTCAATGCCCTGTTCAACGGTCCGCCGGCGCCGCCGGCGCGCTGAGCACCGCCACACACCGTACCGCCGGGCGCCGAGGCGCGCCCGGCGGCGAGTTTTGTTCGAATAAATCCACTATCGTGATAAAAAGTCCCCTCCCCACGCCGCTTCCGGCGCCGGGGACCTTGCGGAGCCTTCAGCACATGCGACGTCTTCTCGCGGCGAGCCTGCTCGCCTTCACCGCCTCGCTCGCCGGGGCCCCCGCTGCGCACGCGCAGGGCGCGTCGGTCTGGTTCCTGGCCGAGGGCGCGAACAACAGCCTCTTCACCGAAGAGATACAGATCGCGAACCCGAGCGCCAGCACGCTCGATGTGACCGTGACGCTGCTGCCGGCGCCCGATGCCATCGCCCCGACCACGACGAAGACCTTCACGCTGGGCCGCACGTCGCGCAAGACCGTGATTCTCGCGACCGACTTCCAACTCAATGGCAGCAGTTCGGCACGGGTCAGTGCCGTGTTGACCGGCACGGCCACGCCCGCCGACATCGTCGTCGAGCGCAGCATGTACTTCCCGGATGCCTCGAAGCCAGGCGCCCACAACGCCAGCGGGATGACGCAGCTCGCGTCGAGCTGGACGCTTGCCGAGGGGGCGACGACGCTCTTCGACACGTTCGTGCTGGTCGCGAATCCCAATGCGACTGTGACGCGGGTGCGCGCGACGTATCTCACCGCGCTCGGCGCCGAATACACCAGCGAACTCGACGCGCCGGCCAACGGGCGCGTGACGTTCTGGCCGAGCGCCGAGCACCCGGCGCTGCAGGCGGCCGAGTTCTCGACCTTCATCGAGTCGCTCACCGCCGGCAACGACGTGGCGGCCGAGCGGTCGATGTATTTCGACGGCTTCCGTAGCGGCCACGACGCGCTCGGCGTCGCGGCCCCCAGCACGACGTGGTACTTCGCCGAGGGCTTCACCGGCGGCAGCGCGCAGACGGCCTTCGAGACCTTCCTGTTGCTCGCCAACACGAGCCAGTCGGCCGCGACGGTCACCGTCGACTACCTGCTCGACAGCGGCCAGGTCGTCTCGCGCGACTATCCCGTGCCGGCACGCAGCCGGTTCACCGTGTGGGTCGACCAGGAAGGTCGCGTGTTCGATACGCGCCTGGCCGATGCCGCCTTCGGCATTCGCGTCACCGCGACGACGCCGATCGTCGCCGAGCGCGCGATGTACTGGGGCACGCCCTCGGCGATCGATCCGAAGACCCCCACCTTCCCGTGGGTCGAGGGGCACGACACGGCGGGTGTGACCGCTCCCGCGGCGAAGTGGGGTTTCGCCGAAGGCCAGCAGGGCAACTTCGGCACGACCAACACGCGTTTCGACAGCTTCTTCCTGCTTGCCAACCCCAACGCGGCGCCGATCGGCGTCAGGGCCACCTTCATGCGCGAAGACGGCCTCGGGGCCGTACGCGAGTACTGCGTGGCGGCCAACGCGCGGGCCAATATCTGGACCGCCGACGTCAGCCCCCTTACCAACCAGCGGTTCGCGACCTTCCTCGAAACCGTCGCCAGCGCCACCTGCGCGAGCAACGGCGGCGAGGCCTTCGTCGCCGAGCGCGCCGTCTACATCGGCACCGGCTTCGCCGCCGGTCACGTGAACGTCGGCACGCCCTGGACGGGCGCGATCGTCACGCCCGCCACGGCGCCCGACTACGAGCCGCCGCCGCCCCCGCCACCGCCGTCATTCAGCCTGACCTCGGTGTCGCCCAACGCTGGGCGCCTGGGCGGCGGGCAGTCGATCACCTTGTCAGGGTCGGGATTCGTCGCCGGCGCGCGGGTCTACTTCATCAACCCCGCGTGGACCAGCGACCGCAACGACAACACCGTGCTGCCCGACGTCGACCAGGCCACGAACGTGAGTGTCGGCAACGGGGGCACCACGATCACGGCGCGTACGCCTGCGCGCAGCTTCTACACCGGCTACCAGACCGCGGGCCCCGTGACCGTGCGCGTCGTGAACCCCGACAACTCGACCGTCGATCTCGTCAACGGCTACACCTTCAGGTTCAACATCCTCGCGTTCGGCGACGACTTCGTCTACGGATCGACCGACGGCGGCGGCCTGGCCGGCCGCGCGTTCCCGCTGGGCCTGCAGCAACAGCTCTCGGGCCTCGCGCAGTTTGGCGCGCATGTGTCGGTGACCAACGGCGGCGCCTTCGGCGAATGCGCGGGCGGTGGCGGCAGCTGTCCCGGCACGACAGGTGCCGGACGTTTCCCCGGCGCAGCCGACGGCGTGGCCTCGCAGGAGGCCTACGATGCGGTGGTGCTCCTCGAGGGCATCAACGACATGCGGTATGGCGCAGGGTCGGGCAGCGCGCGCAATGCGCTGCGCACCATCCTCATCAACGCACGTGACCGCGGTATCGTGCCCATCGTGACGCGGCTCGCGACCCCAACCTCGCTACTCTCGTCAGGGAGTCTCACCGAACTCAACAACCAGATCTGGGCCCTGACCGAGGAGGCGCTCGGGACGGAGATCTACCGGCAGTCGCTCGAGGGGATCTCGATGGGCGGTGCCTACCCCACGCAGGGCGGCTATGACGCGATCGCGTCACAGGTCCTCAGCAAGGTGACCCGCGAGTTCCCGCTGCGTCCGTGCGACGGGCGGAGTGACAAGCCCGGCCGCGGCTGCCCGCTCAACCCATAGCGGCTGCCGGCGCGACGCGCTGGCTGAATCGGCGACGTACACACGACGGGGCGTGGCCACGGCCACGCCCCGCGTCATTTCGGGAGCACACCGAGCCCCGTCGGTGGCATCGATCGGTGTGTCAGTACTTGCCCTGCCTGCCCGCCGTGGTCTAGAAGCTCACGCGCACGCGGAACGCGTAGCAGGCTTCGTCTTCGTCGGCCGACGCGACCGTCAGCACGTAGGTGGCCCGATACGGACGGCGCACGTCGACGCGCGGGTTGAGATCCCCGCCCTCGTCGTCGCTGCTCGTGCTCTCGACGCCGACTTCGACGCCGTTGGTCTTGATCGCCGCCAGGACCGCGATCGGGTCGGCGTTCTCATCGCTCTCGAAGTCGATGATCACCCCGGCCTCGGGCGGCAGCGTGCCGAGCTGATGCACGATCGGCGTGGTGCCGGTGCAGTACACGCCCTGGAACGCGTCGCTGTCGATCGCGCGCGGCCTGAACGTCGTCGTCTTTGCCGACGACACGGCGCCGGCGGCGCCGCTGACGGCAGGCTCCCGCTGGCCCTTCACCTTCTTC
>JAEUQQ010000652.1 GCA_016789685.1 Acidobacteriota bacterium
GCCCAGCACGGTGAACGTGTCGCCGCCAGTCACCACGACCCCGCCGCCGACGACGGTCGATGGCAACACCACGCCTCCGCCGAGCGGAAACGTCCCGACGCCGACCCCCAGGCCGGTGCTCGGCCTCACGTCGTTCGTCGCCTTCGGCGACTCGATGACCCAGGGCCAGAGCGCGGTCAACCGGACCATGGCCCTGGTAGACATCCGCTCCTACCCGTCCTACCTCCTGCAGTTGCTGACCGAACGCTACACGGGCCAGTCGATCGTCGTCGCCAACGAGGGCCGCGGTGGTGAGTGGGCCCAGGACGGCCAGTTCCGCCTGCCCGTGACGCTCGACCGCCTCCAGCCTGCTCCCGAAGCGCTGCTGCTGCTCCAGGGCGTCAACGACCTCAACGCGCTGGGCGCTTCGGGCATGTCACGCACCGAGGCAGCCATCGAGTCGATGGCGCGCGCCGCGCGCCAGCGCAGGCTGCGCGTCTTCATGGCGACCCTGCCGCCGCAGCGTCCCGGGGGCGTGCGCGCCGGGTCGGCCGAACTCATCCCGGAGTTCAATCACCGCATCAGGGCGATTGCCACCGGCGAGGGGGCCGTCCTCGTCGATCTCGAGGTGATCTTCGGAAAGAACTACGACCTCCTGTCTGAAGATGGCCTCCACCCGAGCGCCGAAGGCTACCGCGTCATCGCCACGGCATTCTTCGACGCCATCCGCAAAGACCTCGAGCGTGTGGCGACGCCCACGGCGCTGACCGTCCACTGATCACGCCCGCGTCGATCAGGGCATAGGTGCTCGCGATGTTGGGATGCTGCACCGCGGCCGCCAGCCGTGCGCGGCGCCGTCGAGGCCCCCGCCGCGGGATCGATGCGCGCCCCGCGAACCACGCGCAGGTGGATGCGTGAGGCGTCGCCTTCCCGTTGCGCAGGAACCGCCGCACGCGCGACGTCCCGCGGTTGTGAGCTGCGCTCGGCGCGGGCGGTGCCGACGCTACGCGAGGAACACGCGCGCGGCGGCGATGGCGTCGTCGAGCGAGCGGATGGTGCCGTCGAGTTGACGTTCGTAGACGTGGGCGAGCACCTCGCCCACCCGGCGTCCGGGCGCCACGCCCAGCGCGAGCACGTGGCGGCCCAGCATCAGCGGGGCCGGCCCGCTGTGCTGCACGCCGAGCGCCCGGGCCCGCTCGAGGAACCACCCGCCCGCTGTGCAGTCGAACGTGCCGGTCCGCCCGTTGCAGTCCGCGTCGCTCAGGCGGGCCAGCAATTCGAGGTCGACCTTCAGCGCCAGGCGCCTGAACGCGCCATCGCCCACGGCCTGCGGCGCCTTGTGCCAGGCGCCGGGCTTGAGGTGATGGGCAACGAGGCCGCAGACCTGCTGGCGCACGTCGTAGCCGTCCATGGTGTGCACGAGCAACCGATCGAGGAACCGTTCGGCCGGCTCGACGCCCGCCTCTTCGTGGCCGAGCGATCGGATGCGCCCGTCGATCAGCGCGGTGGTTGCGGGCTTGCCGAAGTCGTGGGCCAGCGCCGCCAGCATGAGCGTGCACTGCTGGGGACGCGGCAGATCGTCGATGCGCGCGCGCATCTCGTCGACGACCATCAGCGTGTGGACCCACACGTCGCCTTCCGGGTGCCACTCGGGCTCCTGCGGGCATCCCACCAGGGCCTGGCACTCGGGGAAGAGTTGCTCGACGACGCCGAGGTCGAGGCCAAGGGCCCACCCCATCGAGGGCCGCGGCGCCTTGATCAGCAGCTTCTCGATCTCGCCCCACACGCGTTCGCGCGGCAGGTCGTCGAGCGCGATCGTGCGGCACGCGTCAGCTGTCCCTGCCTCGAGCGACAGGCCGAAGCGTGCCGAAAACTGCAGGGCCCGCAGCACGCGCAGGCTGTCGTCGGCGAAGGTCCGCTGGTCGACCATGCGCAACACACCGCGTGCGAGGTCGTCCAACCCGGCGAAGGGATCGACGATGGTGTCGTCGAGGGGATCCCACGCCACCGCGTTGATGGTGAAATCGCGCCGGCGCGCCGCCTCGTCGGGCGACATGTGCGGATCGCCGACGACCTCGAACCCCCGGTGTCCGCGCCCGACCTTCGATTCGCGGCGTGGCAGTGAGACATCGAGCGACTCGACCTTGAAGACCGTGAAGCTCTCGCCCACGGCGTTGACGCTGCCGAGGCGCTCGAGCACCTGGCGCAGGCTGGCGACGTCGAGGCCGTAGACCTCGATGTCGACGTCCTTCGATGCGTGCCCGAGCCACGCATCGCGCACCCAGCCGCCCACGATCAGTGCGCGGCCGCCGGCCTCGCGCACGGCACGCGTCAGATCCACCGCGAGCGGCGGCAACGGCGGGAATGGTCGTGGCGGCATGGTAGACCCGATTATCGCAGGCACGCGACGTCTGGTGGCGAAGGCCGCGTCGTGCCACGTCCCCGTGGCGCGTGGGCGGGCGATGGCAGACGGCTTCTGCCCCGGGTGGCCGTGGCCGAGGTGGATTCCGCGGCAGACAGTGCTACCCTGCCCGCTCCCGAAATGAAGCGCGTCGCCGTGTGTTCCTACTGGTATCCGCCGATGCAGACGATCGCATCGCTCCGGGTCGGCAAGTTCGTCAAGTACTTGCCCGAGTTCGGATGGGAGCCGTTCGTCTTCACGGTTGCGCCCCGCACCAATCGCTACACGCGGGCCGGCGAATTGCCCGACGAAGGGCTGCCCGATCACGTGAGCCGCGTGCCCGATCCGTCGGTGCATGCGCTGGTCGATCGCTTCTGGCCCAACGCTGACGCGCCGGGCGGCGTGCCGTCGGTCGATCGCCGCTGGCACTGGCCGCGGCGCCTTGCCAAGCGCGCCTACGACGAGTTGCTCAGGTTTCCCGATGAGTCGTGGCCGTGGCTGCTGCACTATCCGCGCATCCGCCGCGACGTGGCCAGGGTCGAGCCCGGGGTGATCCTCAGTTCGTCGCCGCCGGCCACGACGCACCTCCTGGCGCGGCGGCTGTCGAGGGATCTTGGCGTGCCGTGGGTGGCCGACTTCCGCGATCCGTGGTCGCACAACTACCGGCTCACGCGGTCGTCGATCTTCCGCGGGGCCGAGCGCCGCCTCGAACGCCGGGTCGTGTCGTCGGTGGCGGCGCTCACGACCGTGTCGCCCGGGTTCCGCGACCTGCTCGTGTCGCTGCACGCGAAGCCGACGTTCATCGTGCCCAACGGGTTCGACGAGGAGCCGACGCCGGCGTCGCGCGCCGGCAGCGGGCACGAGACGCGGGCGGTGTTCACCTACACGGGCCTGTTGTACGACACGACGGCGGTGCCGCTGCTGTTCGAGGCGATCGATCGGCTGGTCGACGGCGGCCGGATGTGCGCGCGGCGGGCCGTCGTGCAGTTCTACGGGCGGAACCAGGCGGTCGCGCTCGAGGCCCTGCGGCGCTTCCCGCGCGTGCGGCCGCTGGTGGAGCTGCACGGCGAGGTGTCACACGAGCGGGCCCTGGCGGCGCAGCAGGCCGCGACCGCCCTCCTGCTGCTCGAGCCGCCAGAAGGGTGGGCCTTGAGCCTGACGCCCGCGAAGCTGTTCGAATACGTGGTCGCCGGGCGGCCCATCATCGCCACCGGCATGCCCGGCGGCGAGGTCGACCGGCTGCTGCGCGACACGCGCACCGGCACGCTCGTCTCGACGGCCGAGGCGCTGGCCGACCTGCTGGCGATGACCGCCGGCCGCCGGCACCGCGGCGACGCGCTGGTGCCCGACGCCGATCGCTCGGTCATTGCGATGTACTCGAGGCGACGGGTGACGGCACGCCTTGCCGAGGTGCTCGATGGTGTCGTGCGGACGTCCACGGCGCGCCGGGCCGCCAGCGCGCTCCCGCTCAGGCCGGCCGGCGATGGCGGGCGAAGCGCCGGATGAAGCGGTCGATCAGGCCAGGGGCGGCCACCGTCGCCAGCGCGAGCAGCTTCGACGCCCGGTAGGGATAGACCTCGGGCCGTGGCCGCTTCACCGCGGCGAGCACGCACCGCGCGACGTGCTCGGCCGACTGCGTCGGGCCGCGGCCGTCGACACGGAAGCCGAAGTCGCGCGCGATCGCGTCGTGGAACTCGGTGACGGTGCGCACCGGGAGCACGGTCGTGACCGCAACCCCCGACCCCACGAGGTCGGCCCGCAGCGCCTCGGCAAAGCCGACCTGCGCGAACTTCGTCGCCGAATACGCCGCGGCCGTCGGGGTGCCGCGCTTGCCGGCGATCGACGAGACGATCACGAGGTGCCCCTGCCGCTGGGCTTCGAAGTGGGGCAGGGCAGCCCGCGCGGCGTAGTAGGTGCCGTTCACGTTGACGTCCATGAGGCGGAGGAAGACGTCGGGTGTCGTGTCGTCGAGCGTGCCGTGGAAGCCGATGCCGGCGTTGGCGACCATGACGTCGAGCCGGCCGAAGGCGGCCAGGGTCCGGGTGACGAAGGCGCGGACGTCGGCGTCAACGGTCACGTCGCCCTCCACCGCCAGCGCGCGCCCGCCCCGCTCGGTGATGTCGGCCACGAGCGCCTCGAGCCGGTCGCGGCGGCGCGCCAGCAACGCCACGCCCATCCCGGCCGAGGCGAACGCCCGCGCGCAGGCGGCGCCGATGCCGGCCGAGGCCCCCGTGATGGCCGCGACGCGCCCCGCGCAGTCGATCATGCCCGGCATGATAGTCCCCTCCCGCGTTGGCATGTAAGATGTGGGGCGGAGGATCCCCTAGATGCGCCGTGTTGTCCCGTACGCGTTCGTGGTGTTGGTGTCGCTTGGCGGTGTGTTCCTGTCGGCCCAGCAGCCTGCTGGCCCGGCAAAGACAGTCGCGCCGTTGCCGGGTGAGACGCGCCTGCGCAACATCCGGCAGCTCACGTTCGGCGGCGAGAACGCCGAAGCCTACTTCTCGTTCGACGGCACGCACCTGATCTTCCAGTCGACGCGAGAAGGCGTGCCCTGCGACCAGATCTTCACGATGGCCATCGATGGTTCGGGCCAGCGCCGCGTGAGCAACGGCGACGGCCGCACGACCTGCGCCTACTTCACGCCGCGCGGCGACAGCCTCGTCTATGCCTCGACGTACCTGGGGGGCAAGGCCTGCCCGCCAAAGCCCGACTTCTCGCGCGGCTACGTGTGGCCCATCTACGGCACCTACGACATCTTCCGCGCCAAGGCCGATGGCTCGGGCATCGAGCGGCTCACCGACACGCCGGGCTACGACGCCGAAGCCACGGTGGGCCCCGACGGCCGCATCATCTTCACCAGCGTCCGCGATGGCGACATGGAGCTGTACGTGATGGACGCGGACGGCAAGAACGTCAAGCGCCTCACCAACCGTGTCGGACCCGATGGCGGCGCGTTCTTCTCGAAGGACGGCAAGCTGATCGTCTGGCGCGGCAAGACGCTCACCGACCCCAAGGAACTCGACGACTACAAGGCGCTGCTCAAGGAAGGCCTCTGGCGGCCGACCAACCTCGAGATCATGGTGGCCAACGCCGACGGGTCGAACATCCGCACGGTGACCAAGCTGCCCGGGGCGAGCTTCGCGCCGTTCTTCACGCCCGACAGCAGGCAGATCATCTTCTCGTCGAACCACCTCGACCCGCGCGGGCGCAACTTCGACCTGTTCCTCGTGAACGTCGACGGCACCAACATCGAGCGCATCACGACCAACGAGTCGTTCGATGGCTTCCCGATGTTCTCGCCCGACGGCAGGTCGCTGGTCTTCGCCTCGAACCGCAACAACGCGACCGAAGGTGACACGAACATCTTCATCGCCGAGTGGGTGGCCCGGTAGCGCCACCACTCGTGGGGGCGGCGTGGCCGTGATCGCCGCCCCGGGGCTCGCGCCATGGACGCCGTTCTCGCCCTCCTGCACGACCTCGTCGCCATCGATTCGGTGAACCCGAGCCTCGTCCGCGGTGCCGCGGGCGAGGCCCGCGTGGCCGCGCTCATCGCTGACGTGTGCCTGGCGGCGGGGCTCGAGGTGCATGTCACCGAGGTCGCGCCCGGCCGCCCGAACGTCGTGGCGCTCGTCGAGGGCCAGGCGCCTGGTCGGACGCTGATGCTCTGCGGGCACACCGACACGGTCGGCGTGGGCGATGCGATGGTGTCGCCGTTCGGGCCCCGCGAACACGGCGGCCGCCTCTACGGCCGCGGCGCGCAGGACATGAAAGGCGGCGTGGCCGCGATGATCGATGCGGCCCGCCAGATCACGGCCCGCGGCGGCCTCGCCCGCGGACGGCTTGTCGTCGCCGCCGTCGTGGACGAGGAGTACGCGAGCATCGGCGCCGACGCGCTGGTGCGCGAGTGGACGGCCGATGCGGCGGTCGTGACCGAGCCGACCGACATGCGGATGGCCGTGGCGCACAAGGGATTTGCCGGTGTCGAGGTCGTGACCACCGGCGTGGCCGCCCACGGGTCGCGGCCGCAGGACGGTCGCGACGCCATCTTCAGGATGGCGCGCGTCATCGGCGCCCTCGAACAGCTCGATCGCGACCTGCAGGCCGGACGCACGCACCCGTTGCTGGGCCCGGCGTCGCTGCACGCCTCGATCATCGAGGGCGGGCGCGAGGCCAGCACCTATCCCGACACCTGCCGGTTGCTGTTGGAGCGGCGGACGATTCCCGGTGAGCCGTCGCAGCGGGCGCTCGACGAGGTGCAGGCCATCCTCGCGTCGCTCGCCGCCAGGGATCCCGAATTCCACGCAACGGCGCGCACGACGCTTGCCCGCGACCCCTACGAGATCGATCCCCTCGCCGAGCTGCCGCAGGTGCTGGGGCGCCTTGCGGCGTCGCGGGGACTCGATCCGGCGCCCACCGGGGTGTCGTTCTGGACCGACGCGCAGATCCTGTCGGCGGCGGGGATTCCCACCGTCGTGCTCGGCCCCGGCGGGGCCGGGTTGCACTCCGACGAAGAATACGTCCACACCAGCGACGTGATCGCGTGCCGCGACCTGCTGGTGGCGCTCGCCGACGCCTACCTCTGACGCGGCGCACCGACGCCACCTGGGCGTCGCGCCCGCGGCGGGCTTCAGCCCTTCAGGATCCCCTTGAGCACGAATCCCACGTTGGCCGGGCGCTCGCCGAGCCGCCGCATGAAGTACGGGAACCACTGCGTGCCGAACGGCACGTAGAGGCGGACCCGGTAGCCATCGCGCACCAGGCTGGCCTGCAGGTCGCGCCGGATGCCGAACAGCATCTGGAACTCGTAGCGGTCCTTGGCGACGCCGGTCTTCGACGCGTAGGCATTCGTGGCCGCGATCATGGCCTCGTCGTGCGTCGCGATGGCGGGGTAGTTGCCGTCGCGCAGCAGGGTCTCGGCCATGCGCACGAATGCCGCATCGACATCCGACTTCTGCTGGTGCGCGACGTCGCTGGGCTCCTTGTAGGCGCCCTTCACGAGCCGCACCCGCGCCCCGAGCGCGTTGAGCCGCGCGAGGTCGGCGTCGCTGCGGAACAGGCACGACTGCAACACGGTGCCGACGTTGCGGTACCCGAGCTGCCAGACGGTCTCGAAGATGTCGAGCGTGGCATCGGTATAGGGCGAGTTCTCCATGTCGATGCGCACGAAGAACTCGTGCTGCTGCGCCAGGTCGAGGATGCGCCTGAGGTTGTCGACGGTGTGGGCGCGATCCAGGTCGAGGCCGAGCTGCGTGAGCTTGAGCGAGATGTTGCGCTCGACGCCTGACGCGACGATGGTCTCGATGATCCGGGTATACCCCTGGCTGGCGGCGCGCGCCTCGTCGAGGGTGGCGACGCTCTCGCCGAGCAGGTCGAGCGTGAGCCCGAGGCCCTGGGCCTGGAGTTCGCGCGTGGCGACGAGGGCCTCGTCGATGGTTTCGCCGGCGATGAACCGGTGGGCGAAGCTGGTGGGCTTGCGCATCCCGTACGACGAGGCCAGCGTCTTGAGCGTGGCGCTGCCGGCAAGGGCGTGGAAGAAGCTCTTCGAGAGGGCGTCGATCATCAGCGGGCTGCCGGCGCCGGATCGGCTTTCGAGGCGGCGACGAGATGGTCAATCGTGCGTGCGTAGTATTTGAGGACGATGCGATCGCGCACGCGCACGCCGCGGCGATCGGCGGCGAGGACGCCGCGCGAGACGAGTTGATCGATGCCGCAGTCGGTGGCGGCGACGGGGTTGCGTTCGTCGATGTTGGCGCCCAGGGCCTCGAGCGCCTCGAGGAGCCGGCCCACGCGCTCGACGAGGTCGTCGCGCGACTGGCCGGGCCTGAACGACTGCGCGACCAGCGCGGTCGGCAACACCTTCATGAGGCGTCCGATCCGATCGCGCACGATGTGGGTCAACTGCACGACGTCGCGCCGCGAGTCGGGATCCCAGTCGCTGAGCGGGATCGGCTCGCCAAATGTCACGAACCCGCGCGAGGCGAACCCGACGGCGGCCGAGGCCATCTCGGCGACTTCGCGCGAAAACGGGCGCTGCCGGCGCTTGGTGCCCTGCTTCGACAGGATCCGGTCTTCGAGCACGAGATCGTACGACACCGCGCAGGGGACGAACGACAGGTGCTGGCGGTCGGCGTGCAACGACGCCTGCAGCAACCCCGTCTTGAGCGACTTGAGCTCGCCGCTGTAGCTGCGGCCGCCCTCGGGGTAGAAGAACAGGTCGTGCGTCTTGAGCAGCTCCGCGATGTAGGCCTTGAGCGTCGCGAGGTACGCCGGGTCCTTGGCGTCGCGGCGGATGGGAATGGCGCCGGTCACATGCCGGTGCAACAGGCCGAGCGCGCCGCCGAACAGGTTGATGCCGGCCGCGATGATCGGGGGCCGCAGCTTCGCTTCGTCGAGCACGAGCAGCTCGACCAGGTAGTCGAGATGGCTGCGATGGTTCGAGATGTAGATGACGCGCCCGGCCGCCGAGGCCCGCCGCGGGTGCTCGAGGTGCTCGGGGCGGCGCTCGACCTTGCGCAGGATCGGGTACAGCGGGTGGCGCAGCGCGCGATACATCTTGTAGCGCTGCGTCGTGCGCAGTTCGTCGAGGTAGCCCTGGATCCGCTCCCGCGCCTGCAGTTTCGACTCGTCGTCGTCCCCGCGCAGGTACTTCGCGACATCGTCGCGCGCGAGGACGGCCTGCGTGATCTCGTCCTGCATCGGTCGCGATTATACGCCCTTCGACTCGCCCTTCGACTCGCCCTGCGGGCTCGCTCAGGGCGGGCCCCCGGACCTCCGACGGGCTTGCTCAGGGTGGCCCCCGGACCTCCGACGGGCTTGCTCAGGGTGGGCCTGCGATCCTCCGACGGGCTTGCTCAGGGTGGGCCTGCGATCCTCCGTCGGGCTCGCTCAGGGCGGGCCGTCGGTCCTCCGTCGGGCTCGCTCAGGGAGAGGTGTCGATGGGCGCTGCGGGGTCCTCGGGGGGGGCGGGAGACATGGGCCCGGAGGCCCATGTCCTGGTGTGCCCGAGGTCGGCTCGCGTCGGCGAGCGTTACGGGGTCTTGTCGATGGCCTGGCAGACGGCGTCGGTGAACTCGCGTGTCGTCGCGGTGCCGCCGAGGTCGCGGGTCTTGTAGGTGCCGGCGGTCAGTACCTTGCCGAGCGCCGCGAAAATCCGGTCGGCCGCATCGTGCTCGCCGATGTGCCGCAGCATCATCAAGCCCGACAGCAGCAGGGCCGTGGGGTTGGCGATGCCCTGGTCGGCGATGTCGGGCGCGCTGCCGTGTACCGCTTCGAACACCGCGCACGTCTCGCCGAGGTTCGCGCCGGGCACCACGCCGAGCCCACCCACGAGGCCCGCGCACAGGTCAGACACGATGTCGCCGTAGAGGTTCGGCAGCACGACCACGTCGAACCGCTCCGGATACATCACGAGCTGCATGCACGTCGCATCGACGATCTTCTCGTCGTACTTGATCTCCGGGTACTCGCGCGACACGGTGCGGACGCTCTCGAGGAACAGCCCGTCGCCGAGCTTCATGATGTTGGCCTTGTGGACGGCCGTCACCTTCTTGCGTCCTCGCTCGCGCGCGTGCGTGAACGCGAAGTGCGCGATCCGCTCCGACGCCTTGGCCGTGATGATCTTGAGGCTCTCGACGACGCCCGGCACGATCTCGTGCTCGAGACCCGAGTACAGGTCCTCGGTGTTCTCGCGGACGATGACCATGTCGACGTTCTCGAAACGCGACTTCACGCCCGGCAGGTTGTAGACCGGGCGCAGGTTCGCGTACAGGTCGAGTGCCTTGCGCAGGCCCACGTTGACGCTCGTGATGCCCTCGGCGATCGGGGTCGTCACCGGACCC
>JAEUQQ010000691.1 GCA_016789685.1 Acidobacteriota bacterium
GCCCCACTGACCTCGGAGGATCACGTCCGCGTTGTCCTGGGCCCGTTCCTCGACGGCCGGTCCGGCTATGTCTTCGCCGTCAACCCCAGTGGCGCCCGCTACGACAGTCTGATCAACCCGGGCGGGGAATCCGACAACCCGGAATGGGACGGGATCTGGACCGCCGCCACCACGCGCCACGCCACGGGATGGAGCGCCGAGATCTGGATTCCCCTGCAGACCCTCAGCTTCAAGCCCGGCCTGCACGAGTGGCACTTCAACGTGCAGCGACGCATCCAGCGCTTGCTGGAGACCGTCCGCTGGGCGTCGCCGCTGCGTCAATACCAGGTCATGCAAACGAGTCGTGCCGGGTTGCTCACCGGCCTGCCGGAGGCCGACCTCGGGCGTGGGCTCAGCATCCGGCCGGCGGTGACGATGGGCGGTGGGATCCCCGCGCCTGAGGCGTCGGTGGACCGTGAATTCCAGCCGAGCCTCGATGTCACGCAGCGCCTGGGCTCGAACACGCTCGCGTCGGTCACGGTGAACACGGATTTCGCCGAGACCGAGGTCGACACGCGGCGCACCAACCTCACGCGGTTCCCGCTCTTCTTCCCCGAGAAGCGCACGTTCTTCCTCGAGGGCGACGACATCTTCGCGTTCGGGTTGGGCCTGAACCAGGACGTGCTCCCGTACTTCAGTCGGCGCATCGGCCTGGTCGGAGGGGAGCAGGTGCCGATCATTGCAGGGGCGAAGGTCAACGGCCGCGCGGCGAACACGAACTTCGGCGGCCTCGTGGTGGGTACCAACGACCAGGCCGGCGTGGTCGACGACGAGGCGGTGATGGCGGTGGGCCGGGTGAAACAGAACATCTGGCGCGAGTCGTGGGTCGGGGCGATCGCGACGGTGGGCGATCCGCTCGGGCGACGGGGCGCGTGGCTGGCCGGCGGCGACTTCACCTACGCTACGTCGCGCTTCCGCGGCGACAAGAACTTCCTCGTGGGCCTGTGGGGACTGGCCACAGGACGGGAGGATCTTGGCAGCGATGCATCGGCGGTGGGCGTCAAGATCGACTATCCCAATGATCTGTGGGACATCGCCCTGACCGGCAAGCGCATCGGGCGCGACTTCGACCCCTCGCTGGGGTTCGTGCCGCGCCCGGCGGTGTATCTCTTCAACCTGGGCGTGAACAACCGGACCCGCCTTACACGCGGACCGATACAGCAGCTGCTGCACGAGTTCGAACCCTCGCTGGCGACCGATCTGTCGGGCCGATGGGAGAGCTACCGGGCGTTCTTCGCCCCGATCAACTGGCGCTTCCGCACCGGCGACCGCTTCGAGTTCAACGCCAACCCCACGGGCGAGCGCCTGACCGAGGCGTTCGAGGTGGCCGATGGCGTGGTCATCGCCCCGGGCCCCTATCACTGGATGCGCTACCGCCTCGAGGTCGGCACGGCGCAGAAACGCCGACTGTACGCGCAGGTCACGTGGTGGTTCGGCGGGTTCTACGACGGGACGCTGGATCAGGTCGTCTGGACGGGTGCGTGGAATCCCACGCCACTCGTGACACTCGAGTTCACCGGCGAACGCAACGTCGGCCGGCTACCCAGCGGCGATTTCGCGCAGACGCTGGTGGGCAACCGGCTGCGTCTCAACATCTCCCCCGATCTCTCGATCGCGAGCTACGTGCAGTACGACACCGACAGCGACTCGGTCGGTGTCAACACCCGCCTGCGCTGGACCTTCACGCCGGCCGCGGATCTCTTCGTGGTCTACAACCACAACGTGCAGGACACGCTGGACCGGTGGCGCCTCGCGTCGAACCAACTCCTCGTCAAGCTACAGTACGCCTGGCGGATGTAGGCGCGACACGCGGGCGGTGTCCAACTGGAGTTCAACACGGCCGGCCACGGCAGGGCGGTGAAGCGGCTCGCCCGACGGCAGACAGCGACGCACACCGCACGATGGAAGAACTGACGACCGCAGCGCTCGCGGCCGACGCGACGCAGGCCCTCTGCGTGGCCCCCTGCGGACAGGGTCGTCGGCAGTGGCAAGATCGTGTCGCGCTGGTGTGACTGTGGTTGGTTGGATGCCCGATGGCGCACGAGCCGAGTGCAACGCCGTACGTCGCGACTGGTGA
>JAEUQQ010000626.1 GCA_016789685.1 Acidobacteriota bacterium
GTCGGGCCCGACGAACACGTGGTCGATCTTCTCGCCGCGCGTGTTGCCCAGCGTGAATCCGGTGAACGTCCCCACCTCGCCCTCGTCGGGATGCGCGACCCGGAAGCTGTCGCGCAGCACCGCACGCATCGCGACCACCGCGGGATTGCGTTCGCCGGCATTGAAGTCGCCCATGACGACGACCGGGGCCTGTGGATCGCGCGCGGCGAGCTGCGCGACGAGCAGCGCCACGCTGCGCTCGCGCGAGGGTTGCGACTGGTGATCCAGGTGCACGTTGAAGACATAGAACGGCACGCCTGCGGCGTCTTCGACGTAGGCCCAGGTGCAGATCCGCTCGATCGTGTTGCCCCACGACCGCGAGCCGGCGACCGCCGGCGTGTCCGAGAACCAGAACGTGTCGCTGCGGCGCACATGCAGCCGCCCGGTGCGGATCAGGATGGCTGCGTATTCGCCCGCCTGCCGGCCATCGGTCCGGCCGACGCCGACGAAGACGTAGCCGGGGACCGCCGCGACGATCTCGTCGATCTGCGAGCGGAGCGCCTCCTGCAGGCCCAGCACATCCGGTTGCTGCTGTCGCAGCAGCGCAAACAACTGGTCGCGCCGCCGGGTCCAGTGGTTCTCGCCGTCGTCGGCCGTCCCGTAGCGGATGTTGAACGTCATCACGGTCAGGGGCGTGGCCGGGTCTGCCACGGCTGGCAGCGCGACCGCGAGCAGGAACAGCACGGCAAGGCGGATTCTGCACATGGCAGGCAGCATACGACGTCCGCACGACAGGCGCGACACCGCTCGAGCCGCGCCGGCCTCCTGACCGTCCACCCGCGGCTCCTGCCCGTTCTCGGCCTGCGCTGCCGCCTCGACATTTCCGGCTGGCCCTGCCTGAACAAAATGATTTACCGTCAACGGCAGGGAGGCGTATGCACGTCCCGCGAACACCGGTTCCATCGATCGTCCTCGCAGTCGCCCTCGTCATCGTTTCCGGTCGCACGTCTGCCCAGCAGGTCGAGCCCCTCAGCTTCGGCGATGCCGCCCACGCGGTGCGCGCCGACCACGGCAGCCTGAAAGCGGCCGACGCCCTCGTCCGTCAACGCGAGGCCGAGGCCGCCGCCGCGCGCGACCTCCGGTGGCCGACGGTGACCTTCGGCGCGACCGCCGTGCAGATGAGCACCGCCGTCGTGCAATCGGTCTCGCTCGCCCCGCTCGGCGCGATCCTGCCCCTGCCGCCCACGGTGCACCTCCCAGAACTCGACCTGGAGTTGCAGGCATCGCGCTTCGCCCTGGCCAGCGTCGGCGCCCGGTACCTGCTCTACACCGGTGGCAAGGTGCAGGCGGCCGGCCGCGCGGCCGATGCGAAGGTCGACGAGGCCCGCGCCGCCGTTGACCGCGAAGCGGCGGCACTGCTCACCGACCTGGCGCGGAAGTACTTCGGCCTGCAACTGCGCCAGCGCGCGCGCGCGGTGCGCGTGGATGCCGTCGCCGTGCTCGGCCGCCTGCAGCACGATGCGCAGCAACTCGAGGCCGAGGGCCTGATCGCACGCGCCGAACGCCTGAGTGCTGATGTCGCGCACGCCGATGGCGAACGTGAACTACGAGCCGCGACCAGCGATGTCGCCCTCGCCGAGACCGCGCTCGCCAGCCTGCTCACCCGCGACGCCGTCGGCGCCCTGACGACGCCGCTGTTCGTCGTCCGCGACATCGGGAGCGTCGAGTCGTTCAAGGCGGCCGCACGCGAACGCCATCCCGCGCTCGCGCAACTGGGCGCCACGGCGCGACTCGCGCGCGAGGGCCTCGCGGTCGAGCGGGCCCGGCACAAGCCCGATGTCTTCCTCTTCGGCAACCAGGTCATCGGGCACTGGCAGCTGTCAGAACTGGCGCCACACGGACAGTACGGCATCGGCGCCGCGTGGACGCTCTTCGAGGGTCCCGACCGCAAGCGCAAGGCCGCCGCCGCCGAACTGCAGGTCGCGCGCGTCGAGGCGCTCGACGAACGCGCCCGCCGCGATCTCGCCACGCTCGTCGAGGTCAGGTACCGCGAAATCGAGAAGGCGCGCGACCAGTACGACACGCTCGCGTCGCTCGAGGCACTGGCCGAGGAGCACGTGCGCATGCGTACGGCGGCGTTCCGCGAAGGCGTCGGCACGATGCTCGAGGTGGTCAGCGCGCAGCTGCAGTTGTCGAAGGTACGCATCGATCGCGCCCAGGCGGCCTACCAGTCGGTGGTGGCCCTGGCCGAACTGCTCGATGCGAGCGGACAGAGCGAACGCTTCGACGAGTTCCGTCGTCGAGGCACGGAGGTACGCGAACCATGAGAGTCGTGAAGGCAGCCGGCGCAGCGCTGCTCGCGGTCGGCGCGCTCGCGGCGGTGTACGTGGGCGGCCGCTGGCTGCTCAACCCCCTGCCAGCCATCCCCGAAATCGTGCAGGGCGAGGTCGAGGCGACGCGTGTCGACATCGCGGCCAAGATTGCGGCCCGCGTCGCGACCATCGACGTACGTGTCGGGCAGCGCGTGACGCGTGGTGCGCTTCTGCTGACCCTCGACAGCCCGGAGGCGCGGGCCCGGCTCGCCCAGGCCGAGGCCGCACGCGCCGCTGCCCAATCGCTCGAAGACAAGGCGCGGCATGGCGCGCGCAGCGAGGAGATTCGGCAGGCCGAAGCCATGTGGCACCGCGCCACCGACGCCGTCGACTACGCGCAGAAGACGTTCGAACGCCTCGAACGTCTCGAACGGGCCGGCGTCGTCCCCGCGCAGCGCCGCGACGAAGCCGAGGCCGGGCTCAAGTCGGCGCGTGGCGCCGCCGCCGCTGCACGGGCGGCGTACGACATGGCGCTCGCCGGTGCGCGCACCGAAGACACCCGGGCGGCGGCAGCGCAAGTCGATCGGGC
>JAEUQQ010000631.1 GCA_016789685.1 Acidobacteriota bacterium
CGCATTCAGACGGCTCGACGATCCTGGCGGCAAAGCCGGTGGCCTGTGACGCCGCGCGGCAGTCGGCGATCTCGCTCCGCGTGATCGCGTGCACCTCGAGCGCCACGCCCGGCGGGGCATACACTGCATGCGGGTACGACGCGAACACGTTCGCACGCGGACCGAGTTCGTGCCATCGTGACTCGCCTGTCCACCTGACGCGGCAGTGGCCAGACAACAGCACGAGGCAGGTTTCCTGGTCGGGCGAGGCCACCCGCCATCGTCCGCCCGCACGCACCTGTTGCACGGCGAAGCCGACACGCTGCCACCCGGCGCGCGCCGCCGTGATCTCGACGAGTCGTCCCGAGCGGTCACCCTCGAGACGACGCGACCGCAGTAAACGCTGAGCCTTGCGCATCGACGCCTCGCCTGGGCACGGCGCAGATCGCCCACGTGGCGATCCGCGCCTGTCCCATCCGCGCAATTCGTGTGTCCGGTGTCCTACCTGGATGGCCGAGGCACGACTGCGCCGCGCGACCGGGGTGTCGTGCCCCGGTCGCGTGGCCAGGTCGTGCAAAGGCCTAGAAGTAGAACTTGATGGCCACCTGCATCTGCCGCTCGTCGCCGCGCGTGCTGGTGATACGGCCGAACGTCGCCTGGTTCGACACGCTCGAGCCGGGGAACCCGTAGTTCACCCAGTTGAACATGTTGAAGACCTCGGCGCGCAGTTCGATCCGGCGCTCGTTCGGCAGCCGGATGTTCCTGAAGATCGACATGTTCGCCGACTTCGACCGCGGCCCACGCAGCGTGTTGTAGCCGCAGTTGCCGTAGGTGAGCGCCCCGGGCGCCGAGAAGGCCGACGTGTCGAACCACTTGTCGTTCGTCTGCTCGAACCCGTCGGGCAGCGGATCCCCGATGCAGTTCGCGCGCGAGCTGCGGCCCGAGCCGGAACCCGACTGGTCGTTGGCCCCGACGGTGAACGGCAGGCCCGAGTCGAACGTCAGGATGCCGTTGACGACCCAGCCGCCCAGCAGCGCACCCGCCGCGCCACCGGGATTGAACGGACGATCTTCGCCCACCGGCGATTCGACCGTGAAGCTCGTCACGAACCGGTGCGGCACGTCGAACGGCAGGGGACCGTAGTCGGCGGCCATGTCGTAGGCGTTGCCCGGCGTGTTGCCACCTGCGCCGCCGCCAGCGCTCAGGTGATCGAGGAAGTCGCCCATCGCCTTGCTCCACGTGTAGGCGAAGGTGAAGCCCCACCCGTTGACGAAGCGGCGCTGCGCACGAATCTGCAGCGAGTCGTAGTCGGCGTTGCCGTTGGTCACGATCTGCTGCAGGAACGCCGTGCCGTAGCCGTACTGGGCATACGGGAACACGTTCGTCAGCGTGCCGTTGACGTTCGTGATCTTGCCCTGGTTCAGGTTCCGGATGCGGCGGCCGTTCCTCGTGCGGTTGCCGACGTACTCGATGGCGCCGACCATGTTGGGCGCGAACTGCCACTCGGGGCCGATGCTGAACTGCTGCACCATCGGCGTGTCCTGGTTCGGATCCTGGATGCGCCACTGCACGATCGACTTGTTGATCGTGGCTGCGTTGAGGGGCGTGAAGCCCTGCGTGAACGTGAACGCCGGCGCCACGTTGCCCGACGTCGACGAGATCGACGCGTCGACCAGTTGCGGCAGGTTCAGGCCCAGCTGGCTCTCTGACCCGTACCGGTCGGCCTGCTGGTAGAAGATCCCGTAGCCGCCGCGCACGACGACCTTCTCGCTCGGGCGCCAGATGATGCCGACGCGCGGCGCGATGTCGTTCGTGTCGGGGTTGATGAGCGCGCGCTCGTACACGCTGCCGTCGGTCTTGGCCGTGACGATCTCGCCCGTCTCGGGGATGATGTTCGTCAGCTTGCCGTTGCGATCGAACAGCGGCGTGAAGCGCTCGTAGCGGATGCCGTAGGTCACCGTGAGGGCCGGGTTCACGCGCCAGCTGTCCTGCACGTAGAACTGCCAGCCGTCGGCATACAGGTCGGGCTCGTGGAAGAGCGTCAGGCGCTGGTTCGACGCCAGGCCGAGCAGGAAGTCGCCGAAGCCATAGCCTGTGTAGCGGCCGTCGGTGAAGTTCAGCTCGCCGTTGAGCGACCGCAGGTCGATGTACTTGACCAGGTCACGCCGGCGCTCCACGCCCGCCTTCATGGTGTGCGAACCCCTCGTGAAGGTCAGGTTCTCTGAGAACTGGAACACCTGCGACGTCTGGAACTGCGGGCGGAAGAACGGCCCGCCGAGACGCGTCACGCGCCCGATCGACGTGTTGGGCAGCCCGCCGTAGAACCGGTCGTCGATGGGCACGCCCTTGAGGCCCACCGCCGAGTTGGCATCGATGCCGAACGCGGGGTGCACCGTGGAGCTGCTCGCGCGGTTGTAGCCGAACCGGAACTCGCTGAACACGGCCGTCCCGAACACGCGCGACCAGCCCGCCACGAAGTTCTGGCCTTTGATCTCGTAGATGCTCGAGAAGTCGCCCGATGCCACGGGATCCTCGAGCACGGGCGGCTCCGACCGGTCGACGTTCTGGTAGCTGTAGCGGCCGAAGATCCGGTCCTTCGAGGTGAGCGTGTGGTCGAGGCGCACGTCGAACTGGTTGATGTCGTTGACCAGGACGCCGTTCGAGATGAAGTTGGCCGCGCCGGTGAACACGTCGCCGCCGATGTTGGGCAACGGGTAATACGCCAGCATCTTCTTCGCCACGGGATCGATGCAGTTCGGGTTGATCTGCTTCGTCGCCGCGTTGACGCACCCGGCGGGCACGAACGGGTTGCTCGCGATCATGTTGCCCGTCAGCTCGCTCAGGTCACCATTGCGCATCCGCGTCGAGGGCACCGTGGCCGTCTGCGTCAGCGCGCGATCCGTCCGCGTGGCCTGGTAGTCGCCGAAGAAGAAGGTCTTGCTGCGGATGATCGGGCCGCCGAACGTGAAGCCGGCGATGTGCTGGTTGAACTTGCCCTTGGGGCGGCCGGTGCGGTTGTTGTCCCACGTGTTGGCGTTGAACGCCTCGTCGCGGAAGAACTCGTACAGTGACCCCTTGAACTGGTTCGTGCCCGACTTCACCGACGCGTTAATGACGGCGCCGGCCGACTTGCCGAACTCGGCAGAGTACGTCCGGGTCTGCACCTTGAACTCCGCCAGCGCGTCGACCGGCGGCTGCACGACCTGCGGGCTGCGTTCCTGCAGGTTCGTCGAGAACGAGT